>NZ_JAAKEA010000033.1:0-14393 GCF_011038935.1 Adlercreutzia sp. ZJ138
GAGCTTCCTTGTCCTGATAAAAGGCGCTCAAGTGCTCTTTGTTCAGTTGCACTTGGCTTAGGTTCTGATACGCGTCTTCTGTATTCCACGACAACCCCCTCTCAGAAAGAGATGACATCTTGGTCTGTCGTGGCAACTTCAGACACATCCATTGCTTCAAGGTGTGCGAGCAACGCACAGAAGCCTGGGCATCCAAGTTCGTTTGCGGGGATATACCAGCTGTCTTTATACAGGTCACTAACGCAGCGGCCTGAGTTAAGACAACGGTCGCAAAGTCTGTCGAGTGCTCGTATACCCAGCCGCCTGAATGGCCGGTTAAGCGAGAGCCTAATCGCTAGGCGCTCGTATAGACGCGCATCCACTCCTACGGTGGTATTGCCTGTGTTCTTCATGTTCCTCTTACTTTCCGAGGGTGCGGGCTGCCATAGGGGTCTTGGGGGAGGTGTGAGCTTCCCTAAGACCCCAAACAGAACTGCGGACGGGCAAGGCATCCCGTCCCTCTATTCGTTGAATAATGACACCCGTCCTGCTTTCCAAACTGTAAGGCTTGAGGGCATGGGGAGACTCACAAAATGGCCCACCACGCAAAAACAGGCGGAAAACATGTGGGTAGGTACAAGAGGATGAAAACCGTGCAAAATACCACACGAATTAGCGGTTACCCTCCGGATTATGCCAAGAAATATGCAAATCGCTTTTTGCCCTCCTTCAGTCAGAGCGATTTGGAATGTTGCGTCAGGCACTTGTATGAGTTCAGAATGCGGAAGAAATTGGACTTAGACAATGTGAGTACTTTCAACGAAAAGCTCAACTGGCTCAAATGCTTCTATCACGATGATAGGATGACCGAATGCGCAGACAAGGTGACGGCCCCAAAGTACTTTGAGGAGCAAACTGGTCTTGGCGATTCCTATATCGTGCGTAATATTGGTGTATTTCGTTCGGCATCCGAAATCAACTTCTCTTTGCTGCCCGATGAATATGTTTTAAAGTCAAACTGGGGATCAGGAAGGCAACTGATTGTAAGAAGCGGTGATAACGTTGACGTTGAGGGGATCAGGGAAGAAATCGCCTCATGGGTTGATCTTTCTACGAACCATTACTACCACGGTTTCGAGTATGGGTATAAAAACATCGAGCCGCGAATCGTTTGCGAAGAATTCATTGATTTTGAATACAAACTAGAGTTCTTTTGTTTTAACGGTAAACCATGCTATTTCTGGACAGTGTTTAATGATAAGACCGATGACGTTTGTGCAAATTTCTTTGATGCTAATACACTTGAACAGATTGACTTGAGACACGGATATCCAAATTCGTCAAAGACCATTGATATCCCTGCCTATTACGGTGATATGTTTAATATTGCTGAGAAGTTGGCGTCTGATTTTCCGTTTGTGAGGATAGATTTCTATAAGACCTCAGACAGTTTTAAATTCTCTGAGATGACCTTCTATCATTGGTGTGGGTTAATGCCTTTTGATCCAGAGTCTTTTGATCTGGAATTTGGTAAAAGAATCCAGTTGCCCGCTAAAATGCTATAGCGTGCATGGTGGTCATCTAAGAACTGGTAGACATTCAGATTTCGGGACGGAGCAAAAATAGAGATAGTAATGAGGACCCGAAAGCGTCTTGGCGCACAGTGCGTACCATTCGCTATGCTCATTTTGTTTGATCCTTCCAAGTGCAGAAAGCTCGACTTCGTGTGCGGTAAGCACTCTTCCATCGGGCTTTGTACACTCACTTGCGTATGTGTCAGGAAGTAAGCCTTGTGTGTACGCAAGTCTCCTTTTCTTATTGGCCTCTCTGCCGTTCATAGGAGTTCTCCAATCCTTTGATGACGCAGATGCCGCAAGGGGGGTGTGGGGTGGTGCTAGCACCTTACACCTCTCGTATATTCGCTTCCGATACGCTATCGGATCTGCGCTATCGGAAATCGTTGTTAATAGATGCAATCGGAAGCTTGACACAATCATGAAAGTGACCACATGAAATCGCAATACCCCAGTTCAGGTCATGTGAGCAACACTACTCTCCACGAGAGTAGTGTTGCTGAACCAAAAATGGAGCAGAAATTGGCAAAACAACACCAGATTCAGAAAGGCCAGAAATGAGAATTCTGCTACTTGGAGAATTTAGTGGCCTATACAAGAACTTGAAACATGGCCTTATTGAATTGGGGCACGAGGTAACTCTACTTGCTGATGGCGACGGCTGGAAGCAAATACCGGGTGCCGACGGGCCTTTGAAGGTGGGTGACAGATCTCGACTCATCGACAAAGTCGGTCGTAATCTCTCCCTTCTGAAAGATGAGCGTTTAATAGGCTACGATGCTGTGTTTCTTGTGGCGTATAGGATATTCAACCCGTTTGTGGCAGAGCACATGGTGCGGTTCTTGAGAAAGAACAACGGGTCTGTTTTATTAAGTGCAGCGGGAGGTGGACTTGCGTACGATCAGGCGTACCTCAGTGGAAGATTTGATTACTCACCATATGATGGAAATCCTTGCGATTGCTCTTATGTAGCATGTGGATCCAGCCTTAGAAGTAAGCTAATTGAACGAGAACGTCGAGTTGTTGAAAAATACTTTTGTGAGGTTATACCTGTCATGTGGGAGTACCAGATTGGCTTCGATGACTGGGCTGTCCCCCACGATAGTTGCATCCCTCTTCCAGTCGATGTTTCTGAATGCGATTACGTTCCAAATATCCCCCAGGACAAGATTGTCATCTTCCATGGTATTAACAGAGAAGAAGAAAAAGGTACACCAATTGTTCGTGAAGCCTTGGCTCGTATCGAAAGAGATTACTCCAACGATGTGGAGGTCATAATCGATGGGCGAATGCCCTATGAGAAGTACCTCTCGGTGATTCAACGAGCCAATGTTGTCATCGATCAGTGTCGTGCGTACGGATATGGCCTTAACGCCTGCGTCTCTATGGCGCAGGGGAAGGCCGTTCTGAGTGGGGCAAGGGACGAGACTCTCGAAGCATTCGGAATAAAACGGAAGGATTGTCCTATTCTGCCCATAGAGCCCGATTCCGATCAAATATGCAGACAGCTCAAGTGGGTTATCGAGCATAGGAACCAGATACCAGGGATCGGCATTAGAAGCCGCGCGTACATCGAAAAATACCATGACTCTATCAAGATTGCGGGGCAATACGTTGACGTAATCAAGAAACATGTGAAAGGCTGAACCGATGAAGTCAATGCAGATAATGCCGAACAACCTGAAGCGCCAATACGACCTCCATGCGGAGGAATATAGGGCGAAGGTATGTGAGGTTCTGGATTCGGGTTGGTACGTGCTTGGGCGTGAGGTCGTGACCTTCGAGTCCGAGTGGGCAGCCTATGTGGGGACCGCTCACTGTGCAGGTGTGGCTTCCGGTCTCGATGCTCTCATCATTGCTTTCCGTATTCTTGGTATCCACGAAGGTGATGAGGTAATCGTTGCGGCTAACGCCTACATCGCCTGTGTCATGGGTATCACCATAAACGGAGGCACGCCGGCATTTGTCGAGCCTGACGAGTACAACAACATCGACGTGACTCGTATAGAGGAAGCGGTTACCCCGCGTACCAAGGCGATTTTAGCTGTCCACCTCTTCGGACAATGCTGTGACATGGATGCCATTAGAGAAGTGGCCGACAGACACAGCCTGTATGTGGTGGAGGACTGTGCCCAGGCGCACGGCAATCATTGGCACGGAAAGCGTGCGGGGTCACTCGGTGATATATCGTGCTTTAGCTTTTACCCCTCGAAAGGTTGCGGTGCGTTCGGGGATGGCGGAGCGCTGTGTACTAACAGCCCCGAGTGGGATGCTCAAGCGCGTGTTATACGCAATTACGGTTCGGAGCGACGCTATCACAATTCGGTGGTGGGTATGAACAGTCGCCTTGATGAGATTCAAGCGGGATTACTCCGAGTAAAGATGCGCTACTTAGATGAAATGAATGAGGAGCGCTGTGCGATTGCAGCAGCCTATAACGCTGGTATATCGAACCCGCTGGTGATAAAGCCCAAGGTACGCCCTGGTGCGGACTCGTCCTGGCATCAGTACGTTATCCACGTGAGAGGTGGTAAGCGCGATGCTCTCAAGGAGTTCCTTGCCCAGAGGGGTGTAGGAACCATCATCCACTATCCGATACCTCCGCACCTTTCGGAAGCGTACCGCTACCTCGGGTTCGGTTCTGGATCGTTTCCGATAGCAGAACGCGCGGCCGGAGAAGTGTTGAGTCTACCTATGTATAACGGCATGACCGCAGAGGAACAAAGCTGGGTCATTGAGTCGGTTAACGCATTTGAAGGTTAGATCAACCAAATAGCTTGAAACAGTACTTTGAAAAAGGAATAGGAGAAGGATCAATGAGCGAGAGGCCAAGGTTTCTCGAGTTCCCTCAGCACGGGGATAAGCGCGGGCACCTTGTGGTGGTGGAGGGTGGCTCGGACGTGCCCTTCGAGATCAGGAGGGCGTTTTACATGTACGGGTCTGACCCAGATGTGGTACGCGGGGAGCACGCCAACCGGCTGACCGAGTTTGTTCTTGTGAATGTGTCGGGGACGAGCAAGGTGAGGACGATAGAACCTGATGGTGTGGAGACAGTGTTCGACCTTGACCGGCCTCATGTGGGAGTTTATGTGCCCCGCATGACGTGGAAAGATATGTATGCCTTCTCAGAGGACTCGGTGTTACTCGTCCTTGCGAGTGAACACTACGACGGTACGGAGTACATCCGGGATTTCGCAGAGTTCCAGCGAGAGGTTGGCCTTGCCTAGAAAGCGTATACAGACGCTGCAAGCACTTAGGGGCATTGCTTTCCTCATGGTCTTTACGAGCCATTGTTCTTTCATAAAGGGAGTCTCAGGAGGTGCGCTTTTAGACTATGCGGGCGCTGCTGGAGTTTCCATTTTTCTCGTACTGACGGGGTTTCTTTGGTATGTGAACGGGTATGACAGGTCTCTGCCGACAGGTACCAAGGACGCTTTCGGGCGCGTCCTAGCAAAGGCGAGCCGTTTCTATCCGTTACACCTTGCAACACTTCTCGCAGCCCTGCCATTTCTTGCTCTGTTTGTCATAAAGGGCGGAAGTGTCCTTACGGCCTTCGTGGAACTCGCTTTCAATGTCACGCTGCTTCAGAGTTGGGTTCCGGTAAAGGAGATCTATTTCTCCCTCAATGGTGTTTCATGGTACCTCTCAACCTACCTATTCCTTGCGCTAGTTGCCCCTTATGTCGTCACGGCGGTCGGCAGATCTCGCTGGCTTGAGACTCCTTTGTCTGCTGTGATGGCTTGCGTTGTCCTTTTTGCTGCCGAGTGCATGTGGTGTCTGGTGGCTTTTGCTGCTCCCGCCTCGCACTGGCTTGTCTATGTATTTCCTCCGGCTCGCGTATTCGAGCTTATCGCTGGGGCTGTGGTCGGCCGTCTCTACGTGGAGCATCGCAATGAACCCGTATTTTACAAGATTTCGCTCGGGGGGGGGGGGTGCTCGCTGCTATGGTTGAGATCGTGCTGATCTGGTATACGACATTCCTTCCTGAAGGCACACATACCTTCTTCTTGTCGGCGGCATGGCTCATACCGTCCTGTCTTTTGGTCTGCTCTTTCGCAGTCTTGGAAGAGTCACCGATCGGAGCACCGTTTCGACTTACCCCCGTTATTACCTTCGGTGGACTTGGGCTTGAGCTTTTCATGGTTCATCAGCTCGTAATCCGCTACTGGACGGCACTGGATCTTGGTGTGCTGCTTCCAGTATCAGTCTCCTTTGTCTGCTGTCTTGCTCTGTCTGTAGTGGCAGCACTTGCTGCCAAGCGTGTTCTCCCGACAACAACTAGCGTCAAGAAAGCGCCCATTGTATGAGTCGTGCTCGCCTGTTTATAGAAAACTTCGTCGTTTATGGCCTAGGCTCGATGGTAGCTAAGGTTATCCCGCTCGTCATGCTGCCGGCGGTTACGCGTCTTATGCCTGATGCGAGCTATTTCGGCTACTCGGATCTTGCGAACACACTTGTCTCTCTCATACAACCTGTGGCCATCATGGGAATGTATGACGCGATGTTTCGGATGTTTTTCGACCGTGATGATGAAGACTTCAAAAAGAGTGTCTGCTCCACGGCGCTGTTTTTCGTCATGGGTATGACCGTTCTTGTTGCGGCATGCATGCTGTTGTTGGAAGACCCCATAGCGAGGTTATTCTTCGGCGGCGCTGAGTTCACCAATCTTGTGGTTGTAAGCGCTTTGACTGTCCTTGTATCGGGGGGTGGCTCGATTGTTCAGGCTCCCACGCGCATGCGGAACAAAAGACTCATTTTCATTGTCCTGAACCTTACAACCTCGGTGCTCTCTTATGCGGTATCTATCCCGCTGCTTCTTGTTGGAGAGTATCTTATGGCGCTTCCTGTTGCGGCGTTAATTGCAGCTGCCTCCTCACTTGTAATCTTCTTCCTCATTAACCGCAAGTGGTTTTCCTCCAAGGGATTTGATCCAAAGCTGCTCAAGACAATGCTTGCTATCGGTGTGCCCCTTATGCCGAGTTTTCTGTTCTACTGGGCTTTTAACTCCGCAAGCAGGCTTGTGATTGTTTCTGCTTTGGGGGTCTCTGCTGCAGGTGTTTTCGCAGTGGCCGCTAAGGTCGGTCAGGTTAGTCAGCTCATCTACACCGCCTTCGCGCAGGGCTGGCAGTACTTTGCCTTTTCTACCATGAGAGATAAAGATCAGATAGAACTAAACTCTCGAGTTTACGAATACCTCGGAGTTATCTCGCTGTTGGCAACGGCTTTGGTGATTGCCGTTATGGATCCGGTCTATCGGCTGCTGTTCTCGGATGAATACGCTGGCGGCATTGTGTGTGTTCCGTACTTGTTCTTGGCACCGCTTTTGCTCATGCTCTACCAAGTTGCAGCTAATCAGCTCATCGTAGTGAAAAGGACTTGGCCATCGCTTCTCATGCTTGTCTGTGGAGCTGCAACTTGTATCGCTTTGCAGGTTGCTCTCGTGCCCTTGCTTGGCATCGAGGGTGCGGCCATCGGTACCATTGCGGGTTACTTCGTGACGGTTGTTATAGCCCTTTTTGTTCTCACGCGCATGAAGCTAATGGCTGTTCGCAGACGATTTCACGTGCTGTTTTCGGTTTTCGCTATCTACTTGCTGGCATGGAGGCTCTTCTTCATGAGCGACACCGGCGTGCTCTGTGCGCTCTTCATGGTGTTTGTGTTCTTCTGCGTGTGGCTGTATCGCGATGATCTGAATGGATTGCGCCGAAGGTTTGCAAAAGCTAGAAAGAAGGAGTCCGTCTAGATGACAGAGCAATTTATAGCTTTACAACAATGCTTGATCGGAGAGCTATTGAAATCACCGATATTGGTCATGCGGGGAGGTGATGGCCAATGACGAAAGCGCTGATCGTTTCCCCTTTCGAATCAAGTCTCTCGGAGAAGTGGGATGACTTCGTCATGAGGAAGTCGATGAACGGAACCTTTTTACAGACGAGAAAGTTCTTGAACTATCACCCCGAGGAGCGCTTCGATGATGTTTCCCTTGTTATTTGGAAGGGAACCTCCGATATTCTAGCGGTTGTGCCTGCTGTGTCTGTCGACAGTGGAAATACGTTCTCGTCCCATCCGGGAAGCACTTTTGGTGGTTTGGTTTTCTCGGAGCAGTTCTACGATATAGAGCATGTGGATGCAGCTCTTACGGCTCTAGAGGACTACTTGCTTGAATCTAGCTATACATGCGCTGTGGTCAAGCAGAGTTCGCAGGTATTCTCTTCACGGCGATGCGACCTTTTGGATTACCTGCTCTTTCAGCACGGATGGGATGAGTCCGATGAGATTAGCTTTGTAATCGACCTTGATGACTATGCAGAGGACATATCTTCGAATTTCACGGGATCGAGACGAAGGGGCTACCGCTATGGTATCAAAGCGGGTCTTGAGTTCCGTGAGATCACATCGGATGAGGGCATAGCAGAATTCTATGCACTACTCTCGTCGAATCTAGAAAAATTTGGAGCTTCGCCTGTGCATACGCTCAATGAGCTGCTTGAGTTCAAGAACGAGCGTCTGCGTGACGAAGTGTGCTTCTACGGATCCTTTCATGAGGGACGTATGGTGTCAGGATCGATGGTGTTTATGTTTAACAATCGATCGGTATTTCATACGCAATACCTATGCGCTTCGCAGGATAGGTTCGATCAGAGACTTTATCCAAGTAATCATATGGATGCGAATCTCATCATGGAGGCTCGCAGGTTGGGATTACGTTGGTTTAGTTTCGGTATATCGACCGAAGACCATGGACGTGTGCTCAACCGCAGCTTAGCTGAGTTTAAGGAAGGTTTCGGTACCACGTACTGCAATAACCGCACTTTCTGCAAGGAGCTGGCATGAGTAAAAGAGAGCTGCTAATTGTTGGCGCGGGCGAGTTCGGCCAGATGGCTGCCGAGTACTTCAACATGGACTCGTCGTGGAACGTTGTGGGTTTTGCCGTGGAGAGGGAGTGGCTGGGTGAGGAGAGGTGCGTGGGGCTGCCCGTGGTCGCGCTTGACGATGCGGTACAGCGGTTTCCTCCCGAGAAGTGTGACGTTTTCGTTGCCGTCACCTATGCGCATATGAATTGTGAACGGGAGAGACTTTGCGATGTAGTCAAGGGCATGGGCTATCGTCTCGCAAATTACGTTTCCCCCCGTGCCTTTGTGGGGGCGGGGGCGGAAATCGAGCCTGGCTCGATGATTATGGAGATGTCTTCGATCCAACGTGGTGCTCGCATTGGCTGTGGAGCGGTTGTTTGGCCTGGCTGCACCATCGCACACGGAAGTAGTGTGGGTGATTTCTGTTGGATTGCCCCGGGGGTAACGGTTGCTGGCTTGACGGTCATAGGATCCCATTCCTTTGTGGGTGTGGGCGCTGCTGTGGGAGACTGTCTGAAGATAGCCACCCGGTCGCTGATCGGGGCCGGTGCGGCGGTGACACATAACGTCGATGAGTCCGGCCAGGCCTGGGCGGGCAATCCTGTCAGGTGTCTGGGTGAGGAAGTGTACGAGAGGTTTGCAGGTTGACCACATTGGATCGTCGCAGCGCATGGCATGGCCCGATAGGATGGCAGGTCTCGCTGAGGTCATTCAATGTGTACAAAGACAACGAGTTCTGGTGGCGTCTCGCAAAGCAGGTCACTGAAACTAGGTACGAGGAGCATGAGCACTAGAATTGATAGAAGATACATTACGATTCGAAGTTGAGGGAGTTTGATGCAAATGACCACCATCTTCTCAAATGACGGCAGAGAGAGCTTTGTTGGTCCTAGCTTTGGGATGCCTGCAAGTGGAAATGGAAACGAGTATCTTGAGTATGTTTGGCTAACTAACGTGATACGGAAGATCAGAGACGGGCTACCTAAAACCAATTCCAGAATGATTGGCAGCATAGATGCTACCTACCTCGATGAGAGGTTTTTGGGAAAGGAACATTACTGGCTGATCAAAGAGGGTAATATGGGCTCTGGTTCTCCAGATTTCGCGTTGGTTAGAGAACATAAAGTGATAATCGTTGATTGCTTCCAAGTCGATGCCTCGGAACCTCGAAATAGAAACGGAAAGCACAACGGCACTGAACTCCAGTGTCTTATTGGGAGAAAGCGTAGCGGTGAGCCGAAGATATCGTCATCCGAATTGAAATGCGCAGTCGAGGAGAGCACGCTCGAGTTTCAAACCGTTTGGCTTGCATGTAATCTTGCTACCAAGTTGAGCGACAAGATCGAACGTCTCGGTGAGTACGAGAAGGTGGTACGCGCGCATATCCTCGAGAACGGTTGCGCTGAGGACCTGGATAAAGATTACGAGTTCTGGCTTTTGGTGGAAGACATCTCTCCCTGTTCGGAGCTGGAATGGCTTGCTCCGCAGTTGGCGGCGTTTTTGGAGGAAAATACAGCGCTGGAAGGCCTGATTGTTACTCATGTCAGGATGCCGGGAGTGCTATCGGATAGTATCTACGATACCTGCATAATAAGAAACGACACTTCTGGCAGGGAACAGCTAAAGAACCGTAGGGCTTTATAAGAAATCAGTCCATCATGCTAAATAGATAGAAAACACAAAGGCTACGTCATCTTCAAAGCCCCGAGATACTCAGGAAGCCCAACTACGTGAGTAAACAAGCATGTTTAAACCAACTCAAGCAGATACAGGAGCCCAAGATGAAACTCGAAGACAGAATCGTTAAACGCCTACCAGGGCTTTTGCGAGCAGTTGAAGCCATGGGCTTGCAAGATGTTACGCGTGAGTACAACATCGATCAGATAGATGATGCGATACGTGAGTATGAAAGCTACGGTCTCGAAGAAGACGATGAGCTAGAAGATTTCAGCGCGGCACCTAACCTTGAGTTTGCACTTCGCCGTCAACAGGTACAAACCGGCGATGAAATAGAAACGCTCATGTTTGAAGAGGATGACTACAAGGCGGCCTTAGGCTTTGGGGGTGTATCCGTCGACTTCGATTTTGCCCCTTTAGTTCTTCGTACACTGGCAAAGGCATATGTGAAAGCTACTGCCAACGCAGAGGTGAAAGAGGGCACCGTACTTCGCTTAACAGACATTCCGGATTTCTATGTCGATACCTATGAAGACTGCTATTATGCGGCAGCGCTCCTTTCAAACCTCGGCCTTGCCGCCGATTCTTCTGCACCCGACGGAACCTACCTTGACGTAACACTCTCAAGCGTCGGTGTCGTGGTTTTGCAAAAGGCCGCCGAGTAACGGTTACCCAGCGGTTGCGTTTTTTGGTTGGTTCGAGCACTCGCGTCGCCAGTTTCGCAGGGAAAACCCTGAAAATAAGGATTATCATCAATTCTTCTTTGAGCGAGATCCCCTTGTAAGTTTGCGTGATTCGCAGGATATTGCTGATTTGTATTGCGTAAAGTAACGAAATTGGTTACTTTAGCGAATATGAATCGATTAAACAGCATGCATATCGACGATAGACAAAAAGCTTCGGATCTTTCCGTATGGATGCTCTCGCAAGGGGTCACTTCAATGACGACCGAGGATGTGGCAATCCTTCTTGATATTCCGTCCGAGCAGGTAAGAGTGCGTCTCGCCTCTCTAAGGAGGGCAGGTGCGATCGTCTCTCCTGCGAGGGGTCTTTGGGTACCCGTGCCTCCAGAGCGGGTGGCATGGGGAGCTCCAGAGCCTGGTTCCTACATCGATGATATGATGACGCATCTTGGCTGCGAGTACTACGTCGGCTGGCTTAGCGCGGCGTCTTTGCACGGAGCGTCGCACCAAGCGGTGCAGGAATTTCAGGTAGCAACATCGAAATCCGTATCGGATAGGCAGGTTGGGCGCTCGTCGCTGCGCTTCTTCGCGCGATCCTGCATCAAAACCATTCCGGCCGCTAGAGTGGCGGTTTCTGCCTCGCTCATGCGGGTGTCAACCGTTGGTGCGACGATGCTTGACGTGGCGGAGGATCTTAACGTGTCGGGCGGTCTTGACAACGCCGCCACAGTGATCTCGGAGCTCGCGTGGGAGGGCGAAGGGTTTCTGTCTGATGTGTTGGTTGCGGTGCCCGCACATTCTTTCACTGCCGTCAGGCGACTCGGCTGGATCCTCGAAAACATCGCGGGGGTAGATGGGTTGGACGATCTGGCCGATGCTGCTGCCGAAGGAGGAGAGTCGCCATCATACCTTTCCCCGACTTCCATCAAGTCGGGTCGTCTCGACCATCGTTGGAATATTATCCTGAACAGGAAGGTTGATCCGGACGTATGATCCCAAGAAGTATCGTAACGGCATGGTCGATCGAACACCCCTGGCCTGACTCCGATCAGGTGGAGCAAGACTTGCTTCTCGCCCAGGCGATTTGTGAGATTGCAAATGACGAGCTGCTCGGCAGGGAGCTCATCATTCGTGGGGGTACCGCCTTCCACAAGCTCTACCTCGACCAACCCTGTCGCTACAGCGAAGACCTCGACTACGTCAGGACAAGCACCGGCGGTATCGGCGATATCATGAAGAGACTGACGGAGATGGGCAGAAGCCTTGGGTTCGAGGTTCGCACCCAGATGACACGGCACCCCAAGGTGTTCTGGCGGTTCGTGTCGACATCCGGCGTCAAGCGCAAGATCAAACTGGAGATAAACACGTTCGAACGGTCTCCGATGCTGCCGCTCGTCTCGAAGGAGACGTCTGTCGAGAGTGCGTGGTACACGGGGTATGCGGAAGTTCCAGTGTTTCAGGTCGAGGAACTTTGTGCGACAAAGGTGCGGGCGCTTTACCAGCGATCCAAGGGTAGGGATCTGTTTGATTTGTGGCTCGCCCTGGATAGGCTCGGGGTGGAACCTGAGGCCATCGTTGGTGTCTTTGGAGCGTACAAGCCCGAAGGACTGACACGTGGCCTCATGGAGAGGAATCTCGAGGCAAAGCTCGCCGACAGGGACTTCTGTCACGACTGCGATTCGCTCATCGTCGGTGGCGTCGAAAGGTTCGGTTATGACGCTCAAGAGGCCGGGCGCCTTGTGATGGAGAAGGTTATCTCATTGATCTGAGAGATTGAGGGATTGCCAACGCAACACCAGATTCGGAAAGGCCTGAATAATGACACCCGTCCTGCTTTCCAAACTGTAAGACTTGGGGGCATGGGCAGACTCGCAAAATGGCTCACCACGCAAAAATAGGCGGAAAACATGTGGGTAGGCACAAGAGGGTGAAAACCGTGCAAAATACCACACGAATTAGCGGTAACCCGGCACGTGCGAATAATGGTTTTACGCAGTGTTAGAATGTCTGTTGTTTTCGTTTTGCTTTGCGATCCAAGGAGTCTCATGGGGCATTCAGAGATAGTTGAAGCCATCTCTTACGTCGAGGCTGCGGCTGATGTTGTACGTAACGCCAAAGCGGCGGCAACGCGGTCGGTAAACCTTGCCATGACGTACGCCTATTTCGAAGTAGGGCGTATCGTGGTTGAAGAGGAACAGGAAGGTGGCAGTCGAGCTAAGTATGGCAATCAGGTGATCGCCAACGTTTCGACGCGTCTAACAGAGGAGTTCGGACGTGGCTTCTCGATGACTAACGTTGAGCAGATGCGCAAGTTTTATCGTGTCTACTCAACGGATGAGATTCCTCAGAAGGTGTCTGAGGAATTCGGGGCGAGCCTTCCTGTCACTACTACCGGACGCAAGTTTTTTCTTAGCTGGTCCCATTATCTCAAGCTGATGCGTATGGATGATGAGAGTAAGCGCCATTTTTACGAAATAGAGGCGGCTCGCAACGGTTGGAGCTTGAAAGAGCTGCAGCGGCAGTTCGACAGCGGTTTGTATGAGCGTTTGGCGCTCAGTCGAGACAAGGAAGGTGTCCGTCTACTCTCTGAAGAAGGTCAGATCTTTGAGGGGCCATCCGACGCCATAAAGGATCCGTATGTTCTCGAATTCCTCGGTCTGAAAGAAAAGGACAAGTATTCCGAGACAGAGTTGGAGACGCGTATCATCGATCACTTGCAGGAGTTTCTGTTGGAGCTAGGCCGAGGCTTTGCCTTCGTCGGACGGCAGCAGCGCTTTACCTACGAGGAGGATCACTTCAAAGTCGATCTCGTGTTCTACAACCGGCTGCTGCGCTGCTTTGTGCTGTTCGACCTTAAGCTGGGCAAGCTGACGCACCAGGACATCGGTCAAATGCAGATGTATATCCACTATTACGACCGTATGGTGAAGTTGAACGAAGAGAATCCAACCATCGGTGTATTGCTGTGCCAAGACAAGAACGATGCCGTAGTGGAGATGACACTACCCAAAGACAACGAACAGGTATTTGCGAGTAAATACAAGACGGTGCTGCCAAGTACTGAAGAGCTGAAGGGGTTTCTTGTCAAAGAAGGCGACGGCGAATAGCTTGTTGGTGTTGGCTCTGATCAACAAGCTGGGCGCTCAATTGTATTTCGATATTGGGGGGGTAAGTCCCACTTCACAAAAATGCATTCTAGCGAGCTTATCAATCCTGTGCTACACCGTGGGTGTAAAGGCTCTATCCCGGCGACAAGAGCTCCTTTGCCCTTCTGCTTACACAGATAGCTGGGATGGTCGTATTTTCTTCTCAGTAGTACATCATGCGCCTGTCGGCAAGAGTATTGCATTCGGGGAGAGCCGTGAGCAGGATATGCGTGAAAAGTGCGCGAAAAGTGCGCGAATGTCAAGGACAGGATTGTCAAGCCCCTGCCATACGTAGCAAGCATCTCATTAACATCTGAATGAAAACAAGGGAGAAAAATGAATAAGGTTCTCGTAACCGGTGCAGCCGGGTTTATTGGTGCGTTTTTGTGTAAACGTCTGCTTAAAGAGGGCAGGTGTAAGGTCGTGGGGTTTGATAACGTGAACTCCTATTACGATCCTGGTATCAAGCTCGACAGGCTG
>NZ_JAAKEA010000034.1:0-13286 GCF_011038935.1 Adlercreutzia sp. ZJ138
ACTACTTCGACCACAGGCTAACCAATGCCGTGTTAGAGGGTATGAACTCAATCATCCAATCGGCCAAAAGACAGGCCCGCGGGTTCAGCAACCTGGAGTACTTCAAGACCATCATCTACCTGAACCTGGGAAAACTACACTTCCCACAGCTGACACCCTGTGCTACCCACTAAAAACCGCGAAGGGCCGAAAAAGGCCATCGTATAAACCGATGACCTGGTGTTTTTTGGTCGCGGGGGGAGGATTTGAACCTCCGACCTTCGGGTTATGAGCGAGTCAAACCCTATTGTCAGGGTCTATCAGGTTTCCCGCATTTTGCCAAATCAAGCCTTTGAGCTGGGATTTTTTCTATCAGGCTTTATCACGTATTGTCATGTTTTCCAACCTTTTTGACGCTGTTTGGTGGTCATTTGGTGGTCACTAAGGTGGTCATCAGGTGGTCAAGTTTTTCTCCACCTTTCCTGTGGAAAACGTCGAAAGGAACTAACATGCAATACAGACCAAAAAGCCTAAGGAGACGTAGGAACACCAATAAGTGGGAGTGCGTCCTCGTACACACCGATCCGCTTACGGGAGAGGATGTCTCAACCTATCACACTGTTCTCGGAAAGACCCGCAAGCAAGCTGAACAATCGAGATGCGATCTCATCGTCCAACTTGAGCTCAAGGGCTTTTCCGCGTCTTCCGACATGACGGTGCGGCAGCTCATGGAGGGCTTCCTTGAGTACAAGGTATCGAGCAAGACCATCGAGCCCTCAACCATTCGTGGTTACAAGGGCGAAACGAAGACGATTTGCAGGTATATCGGCGCTGAGCTCATATCCGACCTCAGCGTCCCAACCATAAACGCATGGATGGCGAATATGTCCGATGACAGCTACGCGCCTAAGACCATATCAAAATGCTTTAGGCTGCTGAAGCAAGCGCTCAACTATGCCGTTTCCCTTGATCTGCTTTCCAAGAACCCCTGCAACTTCTGCAAACCGCCGAAGCGAGTGAAGGCTCCCATCAACGCCTTATCGCGCGAAGAGCGTAGCCGCATGCTGGACCTTGCCCGGCATGCCCAGCCTGGAGCGCTTGCCGTGGCCATAGAAATCATGCTCACCACTGGAATGCGCCGAGGCGAGGTATGCGCGCTTCGCTGGAGCGACTTCGACGAGTCGAAACGAACCATCACCGTCTCGCACGCACTCGGAAGTGGAGAGGGTGGCTTCTACTTGAAAGAGCCCAAGGCCGGACGCTCGCGCATCATACCTTTGACCGAGCACACATACAACTTGCTCAAGGGCATGCAGGACGACCTGAAGTGGATGTGTAACAAGCTGAAACTACGACTCGAAAACGCGTATATTCTCGGAACCCTGGAATCAGAGAGTCGCCCCTATAATCCAACGCAGATAGGCAAGGACTTCAGCGCCTTCTGCAAGATGAACGGGTTCGACTGCACGCTGCACGACCTCCGACACACCTTTGCCACCTTCATGATCGCCGAAGGGGCCGACGTACGAACCGTCTCCGACTACCTCGGCCACGCCAACCCCTCAATGACTCTCGACATCTACGCCGACGTAGATCCCGAGGCGAAGCAGCGAGCGGTCAAATACATCGAGGGCGCATTCGACGATACCATGAGCGTTTTCCAACGTGACATCGAGCGTCGAAAGGCCGAGATTGACGATTCGAAGACGCAACCATGTCCGGAGAGGATATCCGGCATCACCCCAGAATCCATCCCGTTTTCCATAGAAGAGCTCGAAGAGATGATAGCCGTGCTTAAGAAGGCATCATAGAGGTTGGCTATACGCCCACTGGGGCAAATTGTCTCAGTGGGCGACTGCCAGATCAACTCCTCTTGAGCATCCTCCAGGCACCATGCGATATTCCCGAAGCGATAGCACACAGAAGAGGCTTGGGGAATCAAGAGCGCACATTCCAGTCTGCCAATTTGAGGAGATCGCTTGCCGCATCCATAGTCTGCCCGAAGGTTATGCCGACAGCGTAGGGTGTATCTTGGAGATAGGAGTCCCATACCCTATTCATCGCATCAGACGAGCGAACTTCCTCCAAAATGCTCTCCCAGTTCGGCAGCATGCCTGCTGAGTTGCGCTTTTCGCAAGTGGAATGCAACGCCTCACGCAATTCATCAGGGTTCAGTTTGTTGGCCATCGTGCGTCGCAGGATATAGAGATCATAGTAGTCTCTTCCCCGTGTGTTGGCTGTGCCTCGACTGACTACTGTCTCTAGCTTCTCCGCGACGACCGTCGCCAACTGATATGAGAGGATATAAGCAATCCTCCCTTGAGCACGAACTTGTCAGCATATGGGCTTTTCTTGATTCTTACGCCAATTCCTGAGCACTGTTCCGCAATATACTGAGCAGCATGACGCTCATTCTCGAGTCAAGATTTCAGGCCTCTTCTATAATTACGATGCATAAACCGCTTATGGCAGAAAGGGGCTTTAGGTTGCAGGAGCATGCCAGACAAGACGAGATCGTAATCTACGAGTCGGATGATGGGCAGATTCAGCTTGACGTTCAATTGGATGGCGAGACTGTCTGGTTGTCATTAGATCAGCTCGCTCTTTTGTTCGATAGAGATAAGTCTACTATTTCTCGCCATATTAAGAACATCTTTTCCGAGGGTGAACTCGAGGCGCAATTAGTTGTTGCAAAATATGCAACAACTGCCAGAGATGGCAAAACTTATCAGGTTGATTATTACAATCTCGACGTTATCATTTCAGTTGGGTATCGTGTGAAGTCCCAGCAAGGCGTGCGTTTTCGTCAATGGGCAACGGATGTGCTCCGCAGATACGTCATTGAAGGGCGCGCGGAAAACGAGTGCAGGCTTCTGCAACTTGCTCAGACTGTCGGACTCCTCGAACGCGTTTCTGATAAGTTAGATACCAATCAAGTGCTCGAAGTGGTGAAGAGCTATGCATCGGCGCTTAACCTTCTTGATGATTACGATCACCAGCGAATCACAAAGCCTCTTGGATCAGATGCGGTCTTTGTCCTCAACTACGACGAATGCATGGAGCTGATCAAAACACTTAGGTTCAATGACGAAAGCGACCTCTTTGGCATCGAGAAGGATGATTCGTTCAAGAGCAGCATAGCGACGATTTATCAATCTTTTGGTGGCGAGGATCTTTATCCGTCCGTTCAGGAAAAGGCGGCGAATCTGCTTTACTTCATCGTGAAAAATCATTCCTTCCATGATGGAAACAAGCGCATCGCTGCAACCGTTTTCCTTTATTTCCTCGATAGGAATGGAATGCTCTATCGCGGAGAAGGGAAAGTGATAAGCGATGGCGCTCTTGTGGCTACCACGATCATGATCGCCGAATCGAAGCCGGACGAGAAAGAGACGATGGTGTCCCTTGTCATGAACTTTCTGACGTAGCTGCGCCCTCAAAAGGCGGTGCAAATAGGCACGAAAACTTGTCCAAATGCACCGCAAACTGCGTGATAGGCTTAGCGCAAAACACCAGTCCAGTCATATGATTTAACTTACTTTACCTTCCTTAAAGACCGCTCATGCCCTCTACTGTCGGACTATCGAGCCCGACTAGGCGTACCCTGCGCTGTACATTGCAGACCGTCCCGGTCGAGCAGCCAGCTGCCGCAGCTATCTCGCGCTGTGAATAGCCACCGGCAAGTGTAAGCCGCACGATCTCCTTATACGATACTTTCGGTTCCATAGAACCTCCCATCTAATAAAAAACCCTGCATGGTCGTCTTTGCCATGCAGGGCGATTATGGGAGTGTTTAGCAATTAGCGCTCGCGTGCTCAGGAATGAGCGTCATGCTGCTCAGTATATTGCGGAACAGTGCTCAGGAATTGGCGCAGGAATCACTTTTCTCAAACCTCATAAGCAGGTGCTCGAACAGATACATCTGAAGGACCTCTTGGGGCTTGAGACCGTAGTCCTTCGCGAACTGACGTATCTTGCCTTTCAGGCTGGCATCGCTTTTGATCTTGTTCATGTGAGCACCTCCAGGTAGGTTTGCAGCTCGTCACGCACCCCTAACGCCTCGCTCATCTTGGCGAGCTTCGGCAAATCGCGATCCCTTCGTTTGAAGTAGCCCACAATGGCGTCGCGAATGAGCTGCGGGTTCGCGTTTCCCTTTGAGCGTTCCCTTATTAGATCGGCGATGGATCGCTCGGCGTCATATGCGGCGACCTCGATTCCCATGGGATCCCTGACCATAGTCTTCCCAAGTCCGTACAGCTCCGGTTTTTCACGGTATATCCTCAACTCTGGAAAGTCGGTCCTGAGTCCATGCGGATTATAACCATAGGGGACACTCACGCTTATGTTTCCAGGAACACGATCGGAGAGTCCAAGTAGATATAGCGAAGTCCCGTGGGAGAGGATGCACTTGGGCCAGCGCATCGTCACGGCAGCGAACTCGTCGTCTAGCACATCGAGAGAGCAGTACACGCCGCGAGTCAGTCGGTCTATCCTGCCGCTGTTCAAGGCGTACTCGATCACGCCGGGCGCAAACCCAGCCTCCTTGAGCTGCGCTGCGGTCGCGACGCCTCCGAGCTCTTCGATATATTCAGCAACAGATTTGATCTTGCACTCCTAGATTTTTAGACACGTATAGTACCGTAATTGTGTCTATAAGTCTAATCCCATTCGATTCCCAGCGACCTCGCATGGCAGGCCACCTTTCCTTCAAGTGGAAAGAAGGGCTAGCGCCTCCATTGCCAAGCTGAGGCAAATTGCCCCAAATTGGTCGGGGGTCCTCCCTCCATCGCGAACACGCTCTACAAGTTGGGCGCCATCGAGACCTACGGGACCGGCCTCCAGCGCATCAAGAGTGCATGTGGCGGGCAGAACGTTTCCGTTGAAGTGTTCCAACGTGGCGGCAGCGTCCACGTTCGGTTCATACGGTCGGAGGCATTGCCGCCGCTAACCGCCAACAAACCGCCGACAAAGTCAATTTAAGCGGACTGGCCAGAAATAACAGGAAGGTGTACGAATACCTTTCCGCAAACGAAACTGCGGCGGTAACGGAGATGTCGGAAGTTCTCGGCATCCCATCGCGAACTCTGCGCGACGTTATGCGCCGGCTCACCGAGAGAGAACTGGTAGCTTCCTCGGGAGCGAATAAGAACAGGCGGCACAGCCTGCGCTAGGGTTAGGTAACCGCTAGAAACAACCCGATGTCGGCAAGATGCCTGATAAGGTCATCGCGATCAGCTTCGAGTCCGCGCTCAGTCATGAGAAGATCCGCTTGTTGCTCGAAAGACAACCAGGGCTTCGTGTATTCTCCCATGGTACTCCTATATTCCCTGCACAAAAGAAGACCCGCCAGTGTGCATACTCGAGAGCAGAGGCCGGGCGGGTTTACTGATAGTAGCCTACCACAGCCGCCACGGTTTTATATGAATCTCCACTGACTTTGTTAACCGATGGTTGTCTGGTTGGTTGTCTATAAGCTCCGTCCGCTATCGTCAGCCTTCTTCAAAATCCCAGCCCATCTCACGGGCAGCAAGGCTGCCACTTTCAAGCTTCTCTACTCCAATGGCGGTGTCGAACTGAGGGACGATGAGCGGCGCCGTAGAGTTGGGAAAAGCCTGTGCTCTTCGCGCGGGCCAGTCAGGCTCGAAATTAAACGTCGCGCCGAGCTCTATCTCCTTGATCACCTCGAGAACCTCGTCAAACGTGAATATGGCACATCTTCCGCACATGACTCTGTCCTAACTCAGCATACGTGAACACCTGATACGTTCTCTTCCAAAAACCAACGCGGGTTCACGTGGAAGAGAAGCGTTTCCTTGCTGTCTATCATCACGGTATAGCACAAACTGCCGTCGTCGCCGACGCGCTTGAAGAACCGACGACATACGGATACCAGCTTCTCTATGGGATACGTGCAACCGCACCTACTGGACCGACATGGGATGACGCTAGGCTTCCTTATCTATGCGCACGGTGACACACACGTACCTTGTCGGTCTTCCCGATATTCCTCGCACCACAAAAGCCACCTGGCTGAGAAATACGATCAGATACACAGTGTTTTCCCGCTTGATGTCCAGTTTCAACATCGCCTCATCGGTAAGCTCCACGTCGCGGTGAATGCACTTGTTCCCTAAACGCCGCAGCAGCACAAGCAAATATCGGGAATCGACGAACTCACAAGTTCTGGGAATTCGCAATACGATTTCTCCGGGAATCATCCGAGCGCCCAACATGAAGGCGTCCGCACGCTCGTTTCGTGGGCGCCAGCTTGCCCGATCGCCCTTTCAGCGCACCTAGCAGCCCGCATCCTCGCAGCCATCCGCGCATCCGCACAAGGGCCGCGAAAACTTTTTCTCGGCACGCCCTACCTCTGAAGATCCAAGAAAAACTCCAGCCCTACCGGGTTTCGCTTCCTCCCTTGCCGCGCCTGCGCGTCGCCTGCGCCTTTCGGGCATGCAAGGTACGCAACAGAAAGGGGCGAATCAAAATGCCAAGAACGACCACAAGAACCAGAACAAGGCGGGCCAACCCTCCTCAACGCGAGGCTCTGCTGAGTTTCTGCAGGCACTGCGAATCGGTGTTCGAGCCCGCAAGTTCTCCAATTCCCGACGTCTGTCCAAACTGCGTCGAGACGAGGTACACCCAATGCGATCGCTGTGGCAGCTATCACCTCACCGAAGAGATGCTCACCACCTCCGAGCCGCACATCTTCTGCCAAAGCTGCGCCGAGTCGTTAACCTACACATGCGGCTTCTGCGGCCAGCGACACGAAACCGAGTTCCACCAGTCCACGACCGCACATGACGGACGACTGATTTGCGACGAGTGCCTCTCGAGCTTCTCTCGCTGCAACTGCTGCGGCAGGCTCTTCAGAAACAGCGACACCCAGCTCACGAGTAACGGACGGTATTGCTGGTCGTGTTCGGCATACAACACCGGGTGAGCGATCATGTCCTACAGCTTCAAGCCCGAGCCTGTCTTCCACGACATTGAAGGCGGTGATCCGTCGGGGCTCTACCTCGGCGTAGAGCTTGAGATGGACTGCGGCAACGCCGAGGCCACAGCGAAGCGGATATCCGAGGCATACGGCCCGCAGGTACTCTACTTCAAGCACGACGGCAGTCTAGACGACGGTTGCGAACTCGTCACTCACCCCATGAGCCCCGAGTACATGGCATCGGATGCGGGCAAGGAAATGTGGCACGACATCTGCACATCGGCACTCGCCGAGGGTATGCGAAGCCACGACACGAACACCTGCGGGCTTCACGTTCACGTCAGCCGCGAGTTCTTCGGAAAGAGCAAAACGTCTCAAGAGCTCACCGAACTCAAGCTCATCGAGACGGTGGACCGACTCTTCGAGCCCATCGTCATCTTCTCCCGTCGCAAGCGCCACTGCATAGACCGCTGGGCGCCCAAGTGCAACGCCCCCAAGGAAGACGCCGGCTGGATCAAGAAGGCCAAACGTGTGAGCAGCTTCGCCAAGCGCGACCGCTACCACGCCGTCAACGTCACCAACGACGCAACCATAGAGTTCCGCTTATTTCGTGGCACGCTCAAACCCGAGACGATCCTGGCCACCCTGCAGTTCGTCACGGGGTTCTGCTATCTCGTCAAAGCTTCCAATCCCTCGCAAATGGATCGCTACAACTGGTACGACCTCTGCGACGCGGTGATAAACGCATGTCCCGTAGACACCACGGAGCTTCACAACTATCTGATCGAGCGCGAGCTCATCGTCCCGGAAGGAGATTTCTCATGTGCATAATCGTCTACAAGCCGCAAGGCAAACAGCTCCCCAGCACGGACACGCTTCGAGCCTGCTGGGACAATAACCCGGACGGCGCCGGCATCATGTGGCCAGACGGGAATCACGTCAACATTAAAAAAGGCTTTATGGCCTGGCCTTCTTTCCTTGAGGCGTTGGAAGAGGTCACGTCCAGCATCGACGTAGCCTCGACTCCTATGGCGCTCCACTTCCGCATAGCCACCCACGGCGCGGTCGTTCCGGGGTGCTGTCACCCCTTCGCCGTGAAGGACAGCCTCGCGAAGATGCGCATGACCGAGATCGGCGCCGATGTCGGGTTCATGCACAACGGAACGCTCGCAGGCCTTGATACCAATGACGCGACTTCCGACAGCATGGCTTTCGTGAAGGCGGTACTCGTACCGCTGAAGGATATGTCGGATGACTTCTTGAGTGACAAGCGCGCCCTGCGAATCATTGAAGGTTCCACTCAAGGCTCCCGCTTCCTAATCATGTCCAAGACCGGTACCGTGCGCCTGTTCGGCAACTGGGTCAAAGACCACGGCATTCTGTACTCCAACAAAAACTTTCACACACGCTACACGTACACGCCGACGCTTTTTGACAACTCAATCTATGATGCTTGGGCGGCTTTCAGCAATCTTGACGAAAGCCTTGTTCGCTACGGGCTATTCGAGGCCTGCAAAGACTGCTCAATGCTCTTCGATTGTGCGGAGTACCTTCCCATCTGCACCGATGCTCTCCAGGCGTCTGAAATGGTGGCGAGCTGGGCGTGACCCGCCTCCGCGAGTTCCCCCAGTCCCTCGAAAAGGGGTGGGCGCTCGAGGCAGTGCGAGCAGCGGTCGCAGCGGCCGTGGCCAGCGTAGATCCGGCGCGCTACGCGGAGAGGCTCCGGGCGCTGCCAGACATGGCCATGCGCTATTGGCTGCGGTATCGTGTGTGCTTCCCGAATATCCGATACCTTCTCGAATTGGCAATACTATTATGAAAACGTTATACTGCTGCCATGACGAAATACGACGACATAATCTATGACATTGCATCCGACAATTTCGGACTCATCACCTCTGCCGAGGCGCGCGAGGCCGGCGTGTCGAACATGGAGCTCGTCCAATACGCCCGCCGTGGTCGGCTGGAGCGCATCGGCCAGGGGCTCTACCGTCTCACCCGGCGCACTCCCGAGGCGAACGACTCCTATGCGGCCGCAGTCGCCCTGGTCGGGCCGGAGGCGTACCTCTACGGCGAGGGAGTGCTGGGGATGCTCGAGCTCTGCCCAGTCAATCCGGCGTACATCCCCGTGGCAACTCCCAAGCGCGTGCGTAAGCAGCTTCCGTCGTATATCCGAGTCGTCAACCCCAGGGAAGAGGATGCCGTTGAAACCTACGATGGCATACGGTCTCAGAGCGTGGCTGCCGCGATCAGGTCCTGCTTGCCGACGGTCCTTCCCGATCGGCTGACAAGCGCCGTTGAAACCGCATTCGCTGAAGGCTACATCAACGAAAGCGAGAAGAAGGCCCTCGCGGCCGATCTGGAGGTGGTAGCATGACGCCGCCCAACAGCAGGAGAAACCTCGACGAGGCGATCAAGCGCCTCGCGACAGAGCGAGGCGAGGCGCCTCTTCGCGTCCGGGACGTTCTGGCGAACACGGTGGTCGCGCAAATGCTCCCCGACGGCGTGATCAAGGGAGGAAGCGCGATCAAGCTGCGCCTGGGGGATGCGGGCACCAGGTTCACCACGGACCTGGACTTCGCCCGCTCCGCGTCCTTGGACTCGTTCCTGAGCAGTCTTCAGGGCAGCCTCGGCGAGGGATGGGAAGGGTTTACCGGGCGTCCGGTACAAGGCAGACCGGCTCGCCCGAAAGACGTGCCGCCGCATTACGTGATGCAGCCAATCGACGTGAAGCTCTCGTACAAGGGCAAGCCATGGTGCACGGTGAAGCTGGAGGTGGGCCACAACGAAATGGGCGACGCGGATGAGGCCGACCTCTGCCTAGCCGATGACGTTGCCGCGATGTTCGAAAGCCTGGGCTTCCCAAAACCGCGCCCGATCCCGTTGATGAAGCTGCATTACCAAATCGCCCAGAAGCTCCATGCGCTTACCGAGCCTGGAAGTCGTCGCGCGCACGACCTGATAGATCTCCAGCTGTTGGCGAAGAACTCAGAATTGGACTATGCGCTGATAAACAGAACCTGCAAGCGGCTTTTTTCATACAGGGACATACAGCCTTGGCCGAGCTTCGTCAAGATGGGTCAAGAATTGCGTGAGGCATACGAGGCTCAAAGTGCAGGGATTTCAGTTCTGCCAAGCATAGAAGAAGCCGTCTTATGGGCCGACGACCTGATTAGAATCGTTATTCGGGAAAATGACTGAAAGGGCAGAAATGGACACTGTTTCAAAACACAACAACTCGATTGATCTGGATACGCGGAAGCTAATATCTTGCCGCTACAAGAGCATTACAAAAGCAGTCAACCAAGAGTTCTGGAACTCTTCGAGTGAGACGGAGCATTCGCTATATGTCGGGTCGTACGGACGTGGCACTGCTACGAAATCCAGTGATTTGGATGTTCTGCTATCCCTTCCGCAAGGTGAATACAAAAGATACGACGCATATAAAGGAAATGGACAATCGCGGCTTCTCCAAGCTGTGAAAAATGCCGTTGGACGAGCGTACAGTAGGACGAATGTTCATGCCGATGGCCAGGTCGTAGTTGTCCAGTTTAGTGATTCTATGCGTTTCGAGTTGCTTCCTGCGTTCAAACAAACCGACTGGAATGGCCGAACTTCTTTCATCTATCCCGATTCAAATATGGGCGGAAACTGGAAACCAGCTGACCCAAAAGCGGAACAAGAGGCAATGAGGGTCAAAAACAGTGAGTCAAACGGGCTGCTATTCGACACTTGCAAACACATTCGGTTGATTCACTCAAGCCGCTTCTCCAGCTATGAATTATCTGGAATTGTCATTGATAGTTTTGTTTATTCTACAATGGGTGCATGGCACTGGGCAGAGAGTGGGATTTCGTCTTCTCCTGATGGCGAATATGAGCGAATGTTATACAGTACGTTTAACAGCAGGTCTATGAATGGACTTTTCTCGTTCAGCTTATCCGCGCCGGGAAGCCAGCAAACCGTTAATGTCGAAAAGAGCCTCTCTTGCTTAGGGAAGGTTCTAAAGTACATGGCTGAATAGCGATGATGAAATAATGGGCGATGTAGAATACAAGGCAAGGCTAGAAAGTCAGCTGAAAGAGGCTTATGTCAAAGTCCTATATACTTACCAAACTCAACAAGAGGCTGCCAGCTTAAAGATCGCTGTGCAACGACGTGTTTCGATGATTCAAATTATCTTGACCTCTTTAATATCCGTTGGGTTTGTCGGTGCGTTCTTTTCGCAGACCGGAGTCACAGCATGTCTTTCGGCTGTCCTAGCCGCTGTTTCTCTTTGTCTGAATATCTACACGCGAAGTGCAAGAAATGAAGAAAGGGCCAATTCCCACACGAGAACTGCAGATCAGCTTTGGGTAATCGTTCAGGACTACATATCTTTGTTGACGGACTTTGACGACATAGGTCTTGATGAAATAAAGGCAGCGAGACAGGATTTGCAGTCCAGAACAGCAGAAGTCTATTCTCGGGCACCTCGTACTAATAAGCGTGCGTATGAGCTGGCAAGGAAAGCGCTGAAAAAAGAAGAGGCTCAATCGTTTGGCGAAGGCGAGTGCGAAAAGCTCTTACCAGTTGCCTTGAGGAAAGTTCAGTAGAGGATAGATTCTTGATGTGCTTTACGCCCGTGCTACAGGCTTCTTCATCCCTCGAGCGATAGCTTGCTCAGGAACGAGGCGATGAGCGTCATCGCCTCGTTCAGCTCGGAGGTAGACTTCTCGAGCTCCCTCTGCTCGTTCTCGTGTCCCAGGTTCATGGCCCGCACCACCCGACCTATTCCTCACCATCGGCGCCGAACGATCCTCGCCATATGGCGTATTCACACTCCGACACCCGCCCGTCTTTCAGAGCGTCCTTCTGCTCTGCCCACTTCTCCAGGGCCATTTCGAGCTTCGGAGCGTGAGGCGCATCGGGATTCACCGCAATGGTCACGGTAGAGCCGATTCGCACTGGCTCTATCCCAAAGCCCGCCTCCTCCATCTGGAAGAACACCTCGAGCACGTCTTGCACCGAATCGAGATGTCGGTCTTCGAGCGATTGCACGGTCACACCGAGGGCGTCGGCGATCTCCTGCAATGTCTGGCGGTCGGGCATCCTGTAGCCCGTCTCGTAGTTCCATATCAGGCTCTTCCCCTTGCCGATCATCTTGCCGAGCTCGACTTGGGTAAGCCCCGCCGCCTTGCGGGCTTGCCTTATGCGATCTCCTGTGCTCAAATCACGCACCTCTCTCTCGCCTTTGTTCTATTATCCCTCATTCCTGCCGCGCCTTCGTGTACCAGTAGCAAATCTGCTCTCGAGCGCTGCCGCATTTTCCCTCAGAGTCCTTTTCCTTGCGAGCCGATCATAACTGCCCGCGTCCTCTTATCCTCCCCTCGCTTGCCTTGAGAGCGCATCAACGCATGTGGCCGCAGCCTCCCACAAGGGTCGCGATCTTTTCCCGAAACTTTCCCGAAAGCATTCCTCCCCATCACTCGGGAAACTTTCAGGAAAAGAACGCCATGTGCGAAAGCACATTAGCTTCGCTTCCTCCCTTGCACGAGTCAGCGAGCACATGCGCCAAGCGCCACACAAGGCCACGTCCAAAGGGGATGGCCTAAGAACTTAGGAGGTCGCAATATGAAAGAGCTCAAGGCCAAGGCCCTGAAAGCAGCGGAGCGCTTCATCGAGCACAGAGGATATACCCTCATTGAATCCACCGACACACTGCCCGTAAACAGCCTGACGGACATCATTGCGAACAGCGGAAATGCACTCGTGTTCATCGAGGTCCTCGCGAAGGACGACGCTGATTCCGGCTTTCCCAAGGAACGCTACGACGAACACATCCGCGAAGCCAAGGAGATGGATGCCATCAGGTGGCTGCAACGTCAAGACGGCAGATACTGCGACATGCAGATACGCTTCGACGTCATATCGGTCCTCGTCATCGCGCCCAACAGAGCCTTCATCAGGCATCACGTCAACGTGATGGGCGAATCGGAACTCGCACCCGATGTTCCGATCGAGCCCACACATCCCCACAACAAAGAGCCCATGCCTGCCCATGCGACCGCATAGCGACTTCCCGGTCGCATACGGAAACGAGCCTCCTCGGCGGAAGCCTGGGAGGCTCCATAATTACAGTACACGTTTATGTGTACTTTGGTGTATAATGTATGCGTAATACAGAATGCGGCATCGCCTCCCGCTTCCACATCTTCGGAGGTGTGCTTCGAGCAAAGGATCGACCCATGAATACCCTAGCCATTAGCGCCATGTGAGAAACCCACAGGCTATGCCTGTGGTGCGGTAGACGGTTAAACCGTACCGCTGACATGAGAATCAGAAAAAGGCTTTCCTGTCCTATGATGGGCCTGCGATGGTCCAGATCGCA
>NZ_JAAKEA010000035.1:0-10351 GCF_011038935.1 Adlercreutzia sp. ZJ138
AAACCCCTGGTAGGGTACCTCATAGAAGGATAGAAGGTGCCTCACAGGGTCTCTCAAGGCAATTTGAAGCAAAAACTCAATGGCGAAGATGAAAAGCTCAGTGTAAGTACCATTAATCAGTGTTTCCCAAGAAAGAGTTTCATGCGATCAGATCCTTGTATTTCTCGTCGAGATGCGCCCGATAATCCGCCCGTGCGTCATAGGTTGAGGGAACATCAATACTACCAACAAGTTCGCGGAGTTGGCGTCGCTTGATTGCGCGAACGTCTTGCGCCTGATCGATCATCCAGTCGGGAACATCTTGCTCTCGATCTGCGTATTCATAGAGTTTTCGCACCGCCGCAGTAGTCGATATACCCCGTCGTGCAAACACCCTGTTGCCGCGCTCCTTCAGCGCATCATCGATGCGGACATTCAGCGTTCCAGAAACCGCCATGCTCATCACCCTTTCATGCATTACGTAATGCGTATTCTAACGACATGTGCTACGCAATACAAGACATTCGATACCTTCTTTGTTCTGGCGCTCTCACTGTGATCTTCAAGGGTGCATCTTGTAAATCTAGTTGATATGCTGCTGCCTGTGTTTTTTCGTGTGCGGTGTTCGCTCGGCGACGAAAATGCGGCAAACTTCTGCTTCTCAAGCAGAAAAAAGGTAAAATGAAACCTGGAAAAAAGGTAAAATGAAACCTGGAAAAAAGGTAAAATGCCCAGTTAGGAGCTTAGTTGAAGACGCTCAGAATAGAAGGCTATGTTCCGCGAATAGTTGACGCCATAGTAGAGGAAAACCTGAATCCGGTGAGGTGTCTCTAAAGGCGCTCTTCAATGAAAATCCGATCTTCAGCTAAAAGACATCTGGCCGATCCCTCGCTTGCTGCGGCAGCGCTGGGCGCATCGGTTTCCTCGTTGGAGGATGACCCAAAAACGCTTGGATTTCTGTTTGAGTCGCTGGTGGCCCACGATCTCATTTTCTACGCTCAAGCTATCGGGGCAAGCGTTCGGCATTACCACGATCAGTCTGATCTTGAAGCGGATTTGATAATCGAGAGAAGCGATGGCGCGTGGATTCCTGTGGAGGTAAAGCTGGGAGCCTCCCAGGAAGAGGCAGCAGCAAGAAATTTGCTGGCATTGAAAGCCAAGATGAAGCGGGCTGGCTACCGAGAACCGTCTGCCATGCTTGCTGTGGTGGGCGTAGGAGGCATTGCTCATCTCCGTGAAGACGGAGTTCAAGTGGCGACAGTTGATACCCTCGGAGTTTAGTGACGCTTAATACTCCGAGGTAGCTAACTCATGCTGTGGGATAGGCCATGTGACACAGGAATAGCGAGAGGGCACAACTCGTATCTAATGACTACTTACCACTTGTTTGTGAACTCCTCGCACCATGTTCCGGCAGCGAATGAATCGTCGTCAAGGTTCTCTACGCACTTGCTAAGCTCCTTCTTCATGCCTTCGTATTTCGTTATGGCTGCACGTCAGCCAGTTAGGCAACGTATTCGGCTGCACACAGAGGAAGCTGGCAAAAAACTCACGAAATGAGCGATCGTGCGAAAAATACCTCGCTCGCTGCCACTTTTTCCATGAAATGCATAGTGTGGTGGAGCCAGTAAAGCTCGCCGTATCTTCAGGAAAAACAGCAGTCGCCGTTGACCAGGGAAAACGTAAAGGCATTTTCGAGAAGTGAAAGGTGACTCTCGTTTCTCGCTTATTTCCGTTCGTATTTTCCGCTTCAAGTCGCGCATTTCGTGAAAAATCTTCCCGAAGACACGGTTAACTTTGCACAATCGCGCATTTCGTGAGTTTTTTGCCAGCTTAACGGGCTGACAGAATGGGAAAAACAACCATGCGCCGCTTGTTGCCTATACGGTTTGTTGCCTATATGCTCGACGTCGTAACTTCTTGCTATGAGGAACTTGACCTGAGATTCGAAGCCATTGATACGCAGGGCAAGCAACGGAGAATCACACTCAGCGTTTCCTTGAGGACACGTCACAGGCACGGCCGCTTGCAGTAAGATGATATCCTCGTCGTTAGGGGGATTATATGGATGCAGCGTTGTTCAGGTCTGCGCTTGTGAAGTTCGTTGCGGGCCTTCTGGCCGTCGGTCTTTTACTGTTCCTGCCTGCGGGAACGCTGTCCTGGTGGCGCGGGTGGTTGCTCGTGGGGGTTCTTTTCGTGCCCATGTTCGCGGCAGGCCTCGTCATGATGGCGAAGGCGCCGGACTTGCTTAGAATCCGCCTGAACGCACGCGAGGAACAGGCCGAGCAGCGCACGGTGGTCGCTCTCTCCTGCCTCATGTTTATTGCCGCCTTCGTCGTCGCCGGGCTCGGCTGTCGCTTCGACTGGCCGATGCTACCCGAGTGGGCGTCGTGGGCGGGCGCGGTGGTGTTCCTTGCGGCATACGCGCTCTATGCGGAGGTCATGCGCGAGAACGCCTACCTTTCGCGCACGATAGAGGTGAGGCAAGGTCAGCATGTGGTGGACACCGGCCTGTACGGCATAGTGCGGCATCCCATGTACAGCGCGACGATGCTGCTGTTCCTTTCGATGCCTGTCGTGCTTGGCTCCCCGTTCTCATTCGTGATTATGCTCGCGTACGTCCCCATAATCGCCAAGAGGATACGCAACGAAGAGAAGGTGCTTGCCGACGAGCTCGAAGGCTATCCAGAATACCTGCGTCGTGTGAGGTGGCGGCTCGTCCCGCACGTCTGGTAGCGGACAAGGCCGCAGCTCAGAAGCCAAGGCCCCCAAGCTCGTTCAGGTTGTCGATTGTGACGGTTACAGCGCTTTTCGTTGCCCATCGATAAGGATGTGACCAATTGCAAAGCCGTCGTTTTCGACTACAGCGCCATCCTCGACGAGACCCGTGCCGCAAAAGACATTATGAATGACATCCGTACCACACAAGCAAACATCAACTCCCTCAACGAGCAGATCGCTGATATCCTGAATTCTATCGAAAAGAAAGGCCAGTAAGCATGCCCATCCAACCTGAACAGCAGCGCAGCGAGCTGCACAAGACCATCTGGTCCATTGCCGACGATCTGCGCGGCAGCGTTGACGGGTGGGACTTCAAGCAGTACATCTTAGGTACGCTTTTCTACCGCTTCATCAGCGAAAACTTGTGTACCTATCTCGCTGAACAGGAGGGCGACCCTGCGTTTGACTACGCCACGCTGCCCGATGATCAGGCAGAGTATGGCCGCGAAGAAACGGTCAAAGAAAAAGGCTTCTTCATTTTGCCAAGCGAACTGTTTTCCCGCGTGTTGGAAACTGTGGACAAGAACGGCATGGCTGCGGAAGAGGAAGGCGACGATCTCAACGAAATCCTGGTGCGTGTGTTTGCCAACATCGAGGGCAGCGCCGTGGGCACTGATTCCGAAGACGCGCTCAAGGGCCTGTTTGCCGACTTCGACCCCAACAGTCCTAAGCTTGGCAACACCGTCATCGAACGCAACAAGAAGCTGGTCACGCTCATCACTAAAATTGGCAGCCTTAACTTCGGCGGCACCTTTCAAGACAACAGCATTGATGCCTTTGGCGACGCCTACGAATTCCTCATGACTATGTATGCGTCCAACGCGGGAAAATCCGGCGGCGAGTTTTTCACGCCGCAGGAAGTTGGCGAGCTGCTTGCCCGCATCGCTATCGGCAACCGCAGCAGTGTGAACAAAGTGTACGACCCGTGCTGCGGTTCGGGTGGCCTGCTGCTCAAGTTCGCCAAAATCTTGGGCGCGAACAACGTGCGCAGTGGCTTCTTCGGCCAGGAGATTAACCTGACTACCTACAACCTTGCGCGCATTAACATGTTTCTACACGACATCAACTTCGACCGGTTCAACCTGGCGCGTGAAGACACGCTCAAAGCGCCCGCCCACTGGGATGACGAGCCTTTCGACGCTATAGTTTCGAACCCGCCGTATTCCATCAAATGGGAAGGCAAGAACAATCCGCTCAACATCAACGACCCGCGGTTTAGCCCGGCGGGTGTGCTCGCGCCGCCCAGCAAGGCCGACCTCGCCTTCACCATGCACATGTTAAGCTGGCTTTCTACCGAGGGCACGGCGGCAATCGTTGAGTTTCCGGGCGTGCTTTATCGCGGCGGTGCGGAGGGAAAAATCCGCGAGTACCTGGTGCGCAACAACTTCGTGGAAGCTGTCATCCAGCTGCCCGCCGACCTTTTCTTTGGAACCTCCATTGCCACCTGCGTGCTGGTGTTAAAGCGGTCAAAAGCTACAAGCGACATTCTTTTTGTGGATGCAAGTAACGAGTTCAAACGCGCCGACGCCAAGAACAAGTTGGCGCAAGCTAATATCGACCGTATTGCCGAAGCGGTCGTCAAGCGCACCGAAGGGGAGCATTTTTCCGTTCTCGTGTCCAACGACAATGTGCTGGCAAACGACGCTAACCTTTCCGTGAGTAGCTATGTTGAGAAGCTCGATGACCGTGAGGAAATAGACATTGCGGCTCTTAACGCCGAGATAGCTCGCATCGTCGCTCGCGAGCAGGAACTGCGCGAACAAATTGACGCCATCGTGGCCGATTTGGAAGGCGAGGCGCAATAATGGCGAAGAGGAAAAACGTGGACATTATCCGCTCCAGTGCTGCGGAGTATCTTACGTTTGTTGCTTCCACGGGTGACTCTGAAACAAGTATTGAAATGCGCTATGAGAACGAGAATATCTGGCTTACTCAGAAGATGATGGCTCAACTCTACGATGTGAACGTTCGAACAGTCAATGAGCACCTGAAAACGCTCTATCTTGATGGTGAATTGGAAGAGCAGGCAACTATCCGGAAATTCCGGATAGTTCAATTCGAGGGAGCACGGCAGGTCTCACGCGAGGTAAAGCACTATAACCTTCAAGCGATAATCGCGGTAGGCTTCAAAATAAACAACGAGCGTGCCGTGCAGTTTCGCAAGTGGGCTAACCGCATAGTTAAGGATTTCACCATTCAAGGCTGGGTGATGGATGAGGATCGCCTGAAAAACAGCGGGAGCGTCCTTACGCAAGAATTCTTCGACCGCCAAGTTGAAAAGGTTCGTGAAATACGGGTGTCTGAAAGGCGTTTTTATCAGAAGATCACCGACATCTATGCGACTGCACTTGATTATGACCCCTCAGCGAAGGCGACGCGTCGTTTCTTTGTGGCAGTTCAGAACAAGATGCATTACAGCGTTCATGGAAATACGGCAGCTGAAGTCATCTATGATCGCGCTGATGCCACAAAAGAGCACATGGGGCTTACAAATTGGGAGGGTGCGCCCCATGGGAAGATTCATAAGTACGACGTAACCATCGCAAAGAACTACCTAACGGGTGAAGAACTTGCCAAGCTCGAAAGAATCGTTGAATCGTACCTGGACTATGCAGAGGTGCAAGCCATGCGCCATATCCCCATGACGATGGAGGATTGGGAGATGAGGCTCAATAGGTTCCTTACGTTATGGGATCGCGAAGTGCTTCAAGATAATGGAAGGATATCTGCCGAGTTGGCAAAACTGCATGCGGAAACGGAGTTCGAGAAGTTTCGCATTGTGCAAGATAGGCTCTATCAGAGCGATTTCGACAAGTTCTTGCTTGAGGTAAAGGCTGTTGAAGAACTGCCCGAACAAGAAACAGATGCTGAGCTTGGGGGCGATGATGAGTAGGATCGAAGAGCTAATTGAGCGCCTCTGCCCCGACGGGGTGGAATACAAGCCCGTAAAAACAGTCTATAAGCGCCTTAGGGGAACGCCTATAACTGCTGGGAAGATGAAAGAGATCGCGGATTCTAGCGGCGAGATTAAGATTTTTGCAGGCGGGCAAACTATGATTTACGCCCATGAAAAAGATATCCCGAAAGCAAACATTACACGCGTGCCTGCTGTTTTAGTTCAGTCTCGCGGAACAATCGATTTTGTCTATTATGAGCAGTCTTTTACCTTTAAGAACGAAATGTGGGCATATACATCAGACGACAGGACGTCAGTGAAATTCCTCTATCACGTTTTAAAAGCCAATGCCGAAACGTTTCGTAATGCCGCATCAGGCATGGGTTCGATGCCGCAGATCTCACTGAAAGTAACAGAGGAATTCAAGGTGCCTGTTCCGCCTATGGAAGTGCAGGAAGAAATCGTGCGGGTGCTAGACTCCTTCGCGGAGCTTGAGTCGGAGCTTGAGTCGGAGCTTGAGTCGGAGCTTGAGGCTCGCAAGCGCCAGTATGCCTACTATCGGGACAAGCTTCTCGATTTTAGTTCACGGGGTGAAATCGCTTGGATTCCACTAGGAGAGATCGTCAGCATATCAACCGGCTCAAAGCCGCAAGATGATATAGCTAATGTTGGAAAGTATCGTTTTGTTAACGCCGGAACAAGCGAATCAGGATTCCTTTGCGACTGGAACACTGAGGGCGATACCACAACAACGCCGTCAAGGGGTCAAGGTGGAATCGGATACGTTGGCTATGAGCGCGAACCATTTTGGTGTGGTCCTCTTTGTTATCGCATGAAAAGCAAGTCTCCATCGTTGAATGATCGGTATTTCTATTATGCGCTTTGCAGTTTAAGAAGAAGTATTCTTGCCTACATGAAGGAAGGGGGGACGCCGGCAGTTAATCGTAGCGATCTTATTAGAATTCCAATCCCCGTCCCATCCCTCGAAGAGCAAGAGCGCATTGTTGTCATTCTCGATAAGTTTGACACCCTGGTGAACGACATTTCCGCTGGTCTTCCTGCTGAAATCGAGGCGCGTCGCAAGCAATACGCCTACTATCGGGATAAGTTACTCTCATTCAAGGAGAAAGTCGCATGAACGAGGACATGACGTCGTGTGTTGCAAATGGGTGCGACGGCGCTCAACACCATAACGGTGTTGAGTACGGCAGCATCATTGATTACGAGGTCATCAACATACCCGAAGACGCGCCTTTGGAAACACCCGTTGACTCGTTGGTCAATGATCTGCCCGCATCGATGGATTTCGAGGTTATGGCGTTTGGCGGGCAAGCCACCGTGTGTTCTGCGGCACCCAAGCAGGGGCGGCGCTCCACAGCCTATCAGAGCGAGGCCGAGCTAGAGCGTGCGTTTATCGCACAATTGCAGCGTCAGGCATACGAGTATGTTACCTTCGCGTCGGAAGACGAACTTATCGCTAATCTGCGCCGTCAGCTGGAACTTCTAAACAACCTTACCTTCACCGACAAAGAATGGCAGCGCTTCTTCAAGGGCTGCATCGCCAGCGAGAACGAGGGCATCGCCGAAAAGACGCGCCGCATTCAGCGCGACCACGTGCAGGTGCTCTACCGCGACGACGGCACGGTGAAAAACATCCAGCTTATCGACAAGCGCAACGTACACAACAACCGCCTGCAGGTTATGAACCAGTATGCGCAGAGTGGCGCCTACGACAACCGCTACGACGTCACGATACTTGTGAACGGTCTACCGCTTGTGCATGTGGAACTCAAGCGTCGCGGCGTCGACATCAAAGAAGCGTTCAACCAGATAGAGCGCTACCAGCGTGACAGTTTCTGGAGTGGCTGTGGGCTCTATGAGTACGTGCAGATTTTCGTCATAAGCAACGGTACCCGCACCAAGTACTACTCGAATACCACGCGCTGGAGTCACATCGAAGAGTCGCGTGGCAAGAAAAGGAGCGGCAAGAAAACATCCCACAGTTTCGAGTTCACCAGCTGGTGGGCCGATGCCGACAACGTGCCCATTTACGACCTAGTTCCCTTCACTGCATCGTTTTTCGCCAAGCACTCCATTCTGAACATTCTCACGCGTTACTGCGTGTTCGACGTGGATGAGAGGTTGCTTGTCATGCGGCCTTACCAGATTGTGGCAACCGAGCGCATTCTAAACCGCATCCTCATCAGCGAAAACGACAAGAGCATGCTGGGCACGCTGCGGGCTGGCGGCTATGTGTGGCACACCACCGGGTCGGGCAAAACGCTCACCAGCTTCAAAACGGCGCAGCTGGCAAGTGGCATGGCCGGTGTGGACAAGGTCATGTTCGTGGTGGATCGCAAAGACCTGGACTACCAAACCATGCGCGAGTACGACCGCTTCGAGAAGGGCGCGGTGGACGGAAGCGAGTCAACGGCGGTGCTGGCTCGCCAACTCGCCGACCCTAACTGTCGCATTCTGGTTACCACCATCCAGAAGCTTTCCGTCTTCATTAAGAAGAACAAGAAGCACGCAGTCTACCAAAGCCATGTGGTTATTATCTTCGATGAGTGCCATCGCTCCCAGTTCGGCGAGATGCACCAAGCCATCACCAAGTACTTCAAAACGTACCACCTATTCGGCTTCACCGGCACGCCTATTTTTGCGGAAAATGCCAGTTCATCAGGCAACCCGCATTTGCGCACCACGGAGCAAGCGTTTGGCGACAAGCTGCACACCTACACCATCGTTGACGCCATTCGCGATGGCAACGTGCTGCCGTTTCGTATCGACTACATTCAAACCATCAAGAAGCGCGAGGACTACCCCGACCAGAAAGTCTACGACATCTACCGCGAGGGCGCGTACAAGGCCAAGGAGCGCGTGGATTCAATTGTGAGCTATGTGCTCGACCACTTCGCGCAGAAGACGCGGCGCAGCTCAAGTTACCTTTTGAAAGATCAGCGCGTCATGGGCTTTAACTCCATCTTCGCCACGGCGTCCATCGACATGGCCAAGGTGTACTACAGCGCTTTTGCGCGCGTTCAGCAAGAACGCGGCGGCGAGTGCCTGAAAATTGCGCTCATCTATAGTTTTGGCGTGAACGAGGGCGACGACGGCAGTGGCCTTCTCGACGAGAGTTTCGACGTGGCCAGCCTTAACACGCCCGACCGCGATTTTCTGGAAGCCGCCATTGCCGACTACAACGCCATGTTCTCCACCAATTTCGACACATCGGGCGACGGGTTCCAGAACTACTACAAGGACTTGTCCGATCGCATGAAGAACCGCGAGCTCGATATGGTTATTGTGGTCAACATGTTCCTCACCGGCTTCGATGCCACCACGCTCAATACCTTATGGGTAGACAAAGACTTGCACGACCACGGCCTCATTCAGGCGTTCAGCCGAACAAACCGCATCCTGAACAGCGTGAAAACCTACGGAAACATCGTGTGCTTCCGCAACTTGGAAGACCGCGTGAACCACGCCATCAGCCTGTTTGGTGACAAAGATGCAGGCGGCATTGTGCTGCTGAAACCCTACGCCGAATACATGGCGGAGTATCGCGACCGGCTCGCGCAGCTCTACGATCGCTTCCTGCTGGGGCAGGTGATCCTGGGCGAAGAGGACGAGAAGGCGTTCATTCGCTTGTTCGGTACCATATTACGATTGCGCAACGTGCTTACGGCATTCGACGAGTTTGCCAATGACGACCCGTTTCCGGCGCGCGACGAGCAGGATTATCGAAGCGTGTACACCGATCTCTACCGGAAATGGCGCAAGGACAAGGAAGAGGCCACCATTATCAATGATGACCTGGTTTTTGAGATAGAGTTGTTGAAGCAGGTGGACATCAACATCGACTACATCCTCATGCTCGTGCAGAAGTATCACGACACGAACTGCACCGACAAGCTGATCATCGCCGATGTGGAGCGTGCCATCAACTCCAGTTACGAGCTGCGCAACAAGCGCGACCTTATCGAGCGCTTCATCGAGAGCCTAGAATCAAGCGAGGATGTTACGGCCGACTGGAAGGCATACATTGCCAATCAGAAGGAGAAGGAGCTTGCCGCCATTATTGCCGATGAGGCGCTCGACGATGCGGCTACCCGCGAGTTTGTTGCTCGCTCGTTTGTGGAAGGCGAGGTTGCTGAAACCGGCACCGAAATCACCAAGCTCATGACCAAAAAGCCGAGCCGCTTCGCTCCGGCCAACGCCTACGCCGACATGAAGGCGCGCGTGATTGATAGATTGAAGGCCTTTTTCGAGCGATTCAACAACATGAGCGCCGAATAAGTGACGAAATGCTACGCCCCTCATGTGCGCTCTTGGCGAACCGGCCGGGAACAAGCCTTATCGCCGCGCATCTCCGCAGAGGGGTGCCGTTCAATCAATTGTTCAAATTGAACAGCCTACTGAACAGTGCAGTATTGCCGAGGGTCCTTCGAGCTCTCTCCGCACCATTACTCCGCAACACTTCGCAATAGGTGCGCAAAAGGTGCGCAATTGGTGCGCAAAACGAGAAATGCGCACCTAGCTCAGGATGTAATACTGATCCGGTTCAGGGGGGTGTGGACAAAAACTTGGACATCTGAGACAAGGAGATGGCCATGTATCACCATCACACCCAAGAGGAAAAGCAAGCTGCAATTGACCTCTACGTGACCAGTGGGCATTCCCCGATAACGGTCA
>NZ_JAAKEA010000036.1:0-9399 GCF_011038935.1 Adlercreutzia sp. ZJ138
GCGAACGCATCCCCTTTAGGGGCGGCCGGCAAGAGTGCGCTGGGCCATCGCGGCTTGCCGCCGCCGGCATTCGCGACCCTTACAGGGTCGCCCAATCAAGCCACCGGCTATGCCGGTGGTCATGACTAACTACAAGGGCGGCGTGGGGAAGACAACGACCGCTGTGAACCTGGCGCACGTGTTCGCAGACGAGGGCATGAAGGTGCTGCTTGTCGACCTCGACCCGCAGGCGTCCGCCACTGATTTCTTCGGACTCTACAACAGTGCCCAAAGCGAGGGGTGCAGTTCCATAGACCTACTCTACGGTCATGCATCGATCGAGGACTCCGCATTCAGAACAACCTATCCCAACATCGACGTCGTGCCATCCATCATCGAGCTTGTTGACCAAAACGAACTGCTGCTCCATGAACAGACCCTCAAGTTCGCGCTAGACGACGCAGCGGGTGACTACGACGTCGCGATCATCGACTGCTCGCCTGTAATGAAACGCCTCGCATTCAACGCCTATGCCGCCGCAAGCGCGGGCGGCATGGTGATAATCCCCGTGAAGCTTGACTCCTCGGTGATGCGAGGAACAGCGCTCACTGTCAACGCCATGCGCTCAATATCCGATGCGCTGCGCCTTCCCATGCCCAAGTGGAGAATACTGCGTACATGCGTCCCAGGGCGTTCGACTAGAAGTGAAGACGCCGGCACGACCGTGCTCGACAACTACTTTCCGGGCAATCAGTTCAAGACGGTCATCCATGCCTCCACCAAGGTCTGCGAGGGATCGTGGCGATGGAAGCCCGTCGTCGACGCCTTCCCAACAAGCAGACCAGCGGTCGACTACCGCGCGCTCGCCAAGGAGGTGCTCCATGAGCTCGGCTAAAGACATTGCGTCGGCCTTCACCATTACAGGACTTCTCGACGAGAGCGCGAAGACCCAGAGGCGCTACCCTGTCGCAGAGGTTCCCGTAAACGACATATCGGATCACCCCGGTAACACGGCTTACTCGATGGACGAGGACGGGATAACTAGGCTCGCCGCTTCGATCAAAGAGCAAGGCATCACCGACCTGCCGCTGGTGCGCAAGAAAGATGACGGAACGTATCAGATGGTGTCCGGACACAGGCGAAAAGCCGCCTACACCCTCCTCGCTAGGGATGATGACACATACGCGAAGATGCCTTGTCGCATCATCGAGAATCTAACCGACGAAGAGTCCGAAACGCTCCTGCACGCAGCGAACTACTTCACACGCGCTCTTACCGTGACGGAAAGGGCGGCTGCAACCCGCGCACTCGGTGTTGTGGTTGAGCAGAGGCGAAACGTGGACCCATCGCTCGCCGGCGCTCGCACCGAAGACATCAAAGCAGCCATCATCGCAGAGCAAACCGGTCGCAAGGTAAGTGGTAAGACCATCAAACGGCAGGAAGTGCTTGCAGAGCTGATCGAGACCAAGCTCATTGACGCATGGCGCACCAAAGCCGAGTCTGGTTCTTTGTCCGCTTCCTGTATAGAGAAGATCGCGTGCATGTCGGAAAGCGACCAAGTCGAGCTCTATGATAGCCTCCCGCAAGAGGCCACGAGTAAGGCGGCCATCACAAAACACATCGATGACGCACTTGCCGTGAAACCCGCCGAAGAGGAGAAGCTCGCACGCAAGCGAGAGCTGGCCTTGATCCTGCGCGAGAGCTTCCACCCGCAAGCTGACGCTCGGCTCAAGGTGGCCATAACGTCGCTCAGAAACTACCTCTCCGAGCCTCCCACAGGAACACAGGAGCCCGACCTGAAGGCCAGCGCGCTACTTCGCTGTCTGAGCGACCATCTTCCGAAACCGGATGTCAAAACCCCAAAGAGAGACAAAGGGCGCCTCAGACACTCTTAGCAGCAAGTAGCCTAATTCGTATAACGCCGTATTACGACTATACGAATTAGCACTTGCGCCCATGTTCCGAGCGGAGCTGTCGCTTGTCATGCAAGCGACTCCGCCCTCTCACGCATGGGCGATGCGGCATAGGGACGCGCGGCCACGGCCATGCCGCCTTCCCATGCCTGCGGGGGATGCCCCGCGCCCCCTGGAAAACCCATCGATCTCTGGAGCTGATACCCATGGCAGAAAAGCCACACCTCGTATGCTGCAGACTCTCCGACGAGGACTTCGCGGCGCTGCAAGACCACGCGCGAGAACTCGAGCTGTCAAAATCGGAATACCTGCGCTTCCTCATTCGAATACCCGTGACACCAGAAGGCATTGCAGTCGGGACCAATTGCATATCGCTCGACGTGGAAACCGTCGGGCGAATCTACAGCGAGCTCGTCCGCTGGGGGCGACATTACAACCAAGCCGTCAAGGCTCTCAACACGATAGCCCGACAGGTCAGAAACGGCCGCATCGACGACAAAACCGTGACCGAGCTTCTGAGCAAGGCGAACACTCGGTTAGAGCAGACCGATGCCGGTCGCAAAGAAATCCTTGAGCAAATGTATCGTATCGAAACGCTCACTATGATCGGGGGCTAGCCATGCCGGTCCTGAAACCGATATCCGGACACACAAGCTGCCAAAATATTCAGCGATACCTCGAGAAGGGCGGTCGCGCTCTTGCGCACGACTACTTCAATCTGAGCTGGGACGAGCGAGAAGACGATGACGACGAGGAGCTCAAGTCGGAAGTCTGTTGGGCCGACGAGATGGACGAACTGCGTCGCCTCACAGGAAACGACAAGCCTTTCGGCGGCAAGCATGCGAGAACGTACAAGCATTTTGTCCTGTCCCCAGACCCCGAGGATCACATTGACCTTGCAGCGCTGAGGGAACTTACCTGTGCGTGGGCAATCAAACACTTCGGGGAATACCAGGTCGCAATCGTCTATCACAATGACAACGCGAGCAGCATCCCACATGCCCACATCGTCGTGAACAATACAAACCTCGTGACGGGAAGACGCCTACAAACACAGTTCCCCTTAGAACTCAACCGTGACCTGCAGGAAATGTCCAGAGAACGCGAGCTGAGCTTCCTAACTGACAACCCAGAACCCATCGAGGGGCTTGAGCGCCTTTCCGCCAAGAAGCAGGAGCACAAAGCGAAACCCAGAACCATGCAGCAGGTCTACATCGGTCGAGCCGAGCGCGAACTTGAAGAGGTGGGAAAGTACTCGTGGGTAGCCGACATCCGCAACCGCGTATCGGTCGCGAAGTCGCTCGCCCGAAACGAAGGTGAATTCAGGCAAGTGCTTGAAATGCTCGGGGTAGACATATCCGACAACTCACGGGCCGCAAGACGCGATGACTGGGTCTACGCTCTCTCCGACACCCCCACGAGAAGGGTGTCAGGCGAGCGGCTAGGGCTGCTCTTCGCCAAGGAGACCATACAGCGAGAACTCAAACGAGCGAACACATACCGCCCCGATGCCAAGTCCTCGCGCGAGCTTCTGCGTAACGCGCGAAATGCCATCCTCGTAAACGACCTCGGTGACTTGGGTGAACTCTCGTCAGCGCTTCGGACATGCGCCTACCACAACGCATCATCCCTGCAAGACTGCGATCGCAAAATTGAGGCCCTCAAGAGGCGCGCAGAATCGAGCGAGGGCCGGGAGAGAGCGGCACTCGAAGCGAACGCGACAGCTCTAAAGAACGCAAGGAACTACATGGCCGCTCGAAACCTGCTCCCCGAGCACATAGGACGAAGGCATTCCGCAAGCACCAACGCGTCTGTGCAGGCGCCTTCGCGTTCGGCCGAGCGGACCTCACATACAAATCAGCCCGACCATGCGCGCCAGATAGCGCGGCAGCAGGAGTCCGCCGATAGGAGGGACGCGCGATGAGGATACAGGTCAGATACGAGAATAACCGCTTGGACGTATTCGACACGGCATCATTCACGAAGCCAGAGCCCTTCGATGGCGCAAACATGCTCACCAACTTCGAGGTGCGCGTAGACGCGCTCGGAAACACAGGGCTTTGGCTTATGGCACACCGCTATGAGATCAGCGACGCCTACGTAGAAGGAACCCAAGAAGGCGAGACGCCCGTCGCGCGGCGTAAGCGCGGTTGGCGATTCCTGCTCGCGGAGGCCAGTGAGCTCGAGTCAATAGAGGCGGTCAGCATCGATGGTCAGACAACTCTCATGAGGATCTCGGGAGAGCTTGCAGACATGGTCCGCTTCGAGCAGATGTGCGAGCTTTGGCTGCCACCAGCATCCGACAAGAGTATCACCCAAAGGGCAGTCCTTCTCTTCGACGAGCTTTGCAAAGCGTATCCGGAACTATCCGCAGATGCGAGTACGGTGGCGCGCATGTGCGGCTTTTCCGCCCGAGCTATAGACGAACTGAGAGAGCGGACAAGGGCTTTTGAAACCGATGAAGACGAAGAAGACGATTGGATGGAGGGATTCGACTGTGAAAGCTTTGATTAGGGCAACGGGGGCCTTCGTGAGGTTCCTTATCCGCGCAGTGTTTAGGTTCATGTAGGCGTAGAAGCTCGCCACCTTCTCGAATTTGCACGCATTACATTGCCACGTATCAGTCCACCATAGAACACGGTAGCAACGCAGTGCAGAATGGTGTGTAAGAAACGTCGAAATAGACAACCAGGAGAACAGACATGAAGGCCACGTACATCACCAAGAAAAAGACAGCCATTATTATTGTTGTAGTAGTACTGGTGCTGCTTATCGGAATCATGCTTCTTGCCATGAGTTGTGCCACAGAGCCCGGCGACGAGATCGAACAAATCGACATTGTCAACAATGGCACAACGAAGGAAGGACTCGTCGAGGAAGCAGATCTGAACAGCGACGATGAAGTAAGCCTATCTGATCCAGCAACAGACAGCGGTTCCAATGTCGACACAAGCAATGCGGAAACCACCTCAATTTCTGCAGATCAACCTGCAGCAATACAGCAAGACGTTGCGTACGTTAGCAACGCCAACGAAAAGCCTTCAGCTTCTTCTGACAACAACGACAATTCCAGCTCTTTGCCTCCAAAACGCTGGGTAGAGGAAACCCAACGGGTTTGGGTGGAGGATCGCGCCGCCTGGAGTGAGCAGGTGCCCGTCTACGGCACCGAAGAGGTCTCCGTCTGCAACATCTGCGGCGAGGACATAACGGGCAACACATCAGCGCACGGTAAGGCGCACATGCTCGCAGGGGAAGGATCAGGACACCACAGCGAGGTCCTCCAAACCGTGGAGGGCTACCGCAGCGTGGAGCATCCCGCAGAAGGCCATTGGGAAACCAAGGTGGTCGGCGGCCATTGGGAATGAGACTTATGCTTTCTCTCCGGCTCTTTCCGAGCTTCGGGCGGTGACGTTCGGGCTTTAGATGGGAAGCAGATTGAGAGTCCAAAAAACCGGGGCAGAACCGCTTGCGCAATCCCGCCTCGTAAAGCCAGAGGTGCCGGTACCAACTTTTGCTGATTGCTGACATCAAAACAGGCATCAAAAATCTCTTTATTTCAATATCCTATAATTTTTTGAAATAAAAAGGATATACTGAGATCTATGTTTCAAAAACTAGAAAGGCGAGCATGGGACGTTCGGGTGATTATGTGAGCAATTTATCTGGTGAGATGGCATACCGTTCTTTTAAACCGGCGCCGCTTCCTCCAGAACCTCAAATTGCATTGGATGGCGATGACCTCCGGCTTCTTCTTGCCGCTTCTCGCCGTTTGCAAGAGTTAGACACGATGGCTCAGTTCATTCCGGATGCGCAACTCTTCGTATCGCAGTATGTGCGCAAGGAGGCGCTTGTCTCGTCTCAGATTGAAGGCACCCAGTGTACGCTCGACGACCTGCTTGACCCTGAGGTTGAGAGCAACGCCGACTTGAATGTCGAGGATGTTGTCTGCTACACGAAAAGCCTCTGGCATGCGATCGATCGTCTCGACGAGATGCCTCTTTGCAACCGTTTGCTCCGCGAGGCTCATGCTCAGTTGCTCGGTAGTGGACGGGGCTCCGAGCGTAATCCGGGTGAGTTTCGCCGCTCACAGAATTGGATCGGCCCGTCGGGATGCACGCTGAAAGACGCACGCTACATCCCACCTAACGTCGACGACATGATTGACGCGCTTGCCGACCTGGAGCGCTACATCAACGCCGATCCTGAAATTGATCCGCTTATTCGTGCGGCTCTTATCCACTATCAGTTCGAGACGATCCATCCTTTCCTCGACGGCAATGGCAGGATCGGACGCATGCTCATCTTGCTTTACCTCATCGAACAGGGAATGTTGCACAGCCCAGTGCTCTACGTTTCCTACTTTCTCAAGCGCAATCAAATTGAGTATTACGACCGCATGAGTGAAGTACGGCGATCGGGCAACTACGAACAATGGATTCGCTTTTTCCTGGAGGCCGTGAAGGCGGCTGCTGAAGATGCCCTTGAGTCGGCACGCGTCCTCGACCGTTTGCACCGGAAGAGCTGGGAGAGCGTAGCGGCACAACGTACGACGAAGTCGCTTTCCAGTGTGCTCGAGTACGTGGAGAAGCGCCCCATCATGAGCATCGGGCGTTGCGCGGAGGAATTATCCCTGAGCTACAACACGGTTGCTTCGGCAGTACGCAAGTTGTGTACCCTTGGGATTCTGAGAGAAACCACCAACGCTTCGCGCAACCGCGTGTTTGCCTACGAGAGCTACCTAGCTGTTCTTCGACGGGGAACCGAGCCGCTCGGCGGCAACCGGTAATGGTTTTAGTAAAGGCTGATGTAGAACCCGGCTTCGGAACCCTCCGTCTTCTGTTCGTAGAGCTTGCGGTAGAATTGGCAAGGCTATTGCGTGACGATGGGAGTGCGGATTGAACCTTAACGAATTCGGACAGTTCAAAGAAGGCAACCGCCTGGAGATGAAGGCGGCACTGGGGCTACCCAAAGCCGGTCTACGAGGTGGAGTACGGCCCCGACCGGACCACACTCACGCTACCGCTGGTTGATTTATCCGGCGATTCATCCGATTTCGGAGCTAAGGCTGAAAAACGGACGAATAAATCGGACGAATCGGATAAAAGCGCGACCGAACGGCGCAAGGCCGCCATTGCGGCGTTTCTGGAGGACAATGGACCTGCGGGGCGTGCCGCCATAGCCAACGCCGTCGGGTTGCAAGCGTCGCGTGCGAGCGAGCTACTTGCTGAAATGGTGCAAGAGGGATCGATTGTTGCTGAGGGTGCAACAAGGAACCGGAAGTTCAGGCCGACGAAGCGCTCGTGAGAAGCCTCAACAGCAATAGCGAGTATTTCTCATTACTGGACGAGTTAAGGGATAGCGGGACGGTGAACACCGTGCTGGTAGTGTCGTGCCTGTTGCGGGAGCTGATGGGCTCCGAGCGACAGCCCGAGTTCTACGAGGAGGACAGCGACTGCGTCGTGTTCGGCTGGGACTCCATCAAATGGTACGACGGCCTCTTCGCCGACGTCACGAACGTAACCGACGCGCTCGACAAGCTCGAAGAGGGCGGCATCCCTTATGAGTTCTGCCGCATCGGCGAGAGCTGGGAGGACATAGAGTTCAGGACGGTCGGCAACAACGATGAGCTCACGATGCACGTCGAGCCCTCCGTTTACATTGAAGTTCTCTGACCGCTCGTGCAGCCCATTGCCCCAAACGGGCTCTGCGTCTTTTCGGTGCCGGCATTCTTCGAGACGAGCCAGAACGAGATTCTTTAGGAAGGATGTCGCCAAAAACGACGTTCCCGTTGCCAGGCGCACCAAAGGCTGGCGCTTCTTGCTTGCATCGGCCACAGAGCTTGAGCATGTCGAGCTCGTCGTGGTCGATGGCGAGGCGATCGTGAAGCTCATGCTTGGGGAGTTCATCGACCTCCAGAGTTTCGACGAGAAGGCCTACGAGTGCATCGGCTCGTCATCGAAGAGTCTGCACGAGCGGATATGCGAGCTGCACACGTATCTACGAAAGCCCACCGGCGAGACCGAACCCTGCGTCCCCGGAGTTCCGATGAGTGTCGTGTCGAAGCTCGTGGCGGCGAAGCTGGCAAGCGAAGCGGAAGAAGACGGCGAGGAAGAGAAATGGGGTGATCTCGATGAGGTTTGTTGGGAGCTTTGTTCGCTGGCTCATCAAGGCAGTGTTTCGGTTTATGTAGGGGATGAGCAGGTTCCGACTTACGGTACCAAGGAGGTCTCGAATTGCAACGTGTGTGGCGCGGATGTCACGGGCGACACATCACGCCACGGCAAGGCACACATGCTTGCAGGAGAAGGATCTGGGCATCACAGCGAGGTCAAGCAGATCGTCACCGGTTACAGCACCGTAAACCATGCAGCAGAAAGCCATTGGGAAACCAAGGTGGTCGGCGGCATTGGGAATAGATTCGGGGAACCCGGCAAATTGTCGATCATTCGGTAATCGTTGTGTTTGAGTTTGCGGTCATAGAAGAGTACCGAAGTTTGGGGTGTCGAATTGTCACCTCAGACGACACTGAGGACGGACGTAGTGACAGATCTCGAGCGTAATATTCTCTTACTAATTCCAGCAAATCGTACGTGTTTTGAACACGTTACTGATGTCTATTGCGTTGCTCTCGGTGTGGTGTTTCGCAGACCATAGGTGCGGGTTTGACTACAAAAAACGGCGTGGACGGTCTGCATGACCCTTGGAAACAACTAGGCGGAACCGCTTTCGCGACTCCGCCCTACAAAACCTCGAAGGTTTTTCTATCTGCATGCATTGTACATCCTGAAACCAAGCTTGCGTGACGTTCACAAGAAAACCGAGTGACGATCTGATTACGTCGTTCTTCGGCATCGCCTCCATTGCTTCAGCCATAGAAGTACATAGTGATGCCAAGTTCTTAGTCGCCCTCGTGTGGAGCTCTCCGTCCTTGATCAGTTCCTTGTGCAGGTAGAGAAGCGAGGCAATCTGCTGAAGACGCGGGTTCTTCATTTTCGAACTGCGCTGGCGGGGCGAGATGCCGATCTCCGCCAGGGCGTTGCTAACGTTGTTGTTGGTTTGAATTCGAGTTGCCTCGGAGCTGAGTCCGTTGAGAATGGCAGAGCCGTGTGCAGTAGCATTCCTGACCATCTTCGATTGCCGGAGGAGGTAGTGCTCGTCGAGAAGCGTCTTGTCATCCCAACGCCGGGCACAGAAGAGACCCGTCTTTAGGATTTGACACCAGAATTCTTTAGGATTTTCGACATACGCTTATCTGTAAAAGCCAGCCACTGAGCTGGTCTTTTTGTATATTCTGTGGAGGGTTGACAAAATACTTCAAAAGGGTTTTCTATATGGTGCTATGGAGTTATAATAGAAGCATTGCGGCTATGAAGAAAGGGCGAGCGATGGCGTATTTCTTGAAGAAGTCCAAGAACAAAAAAGGACTCTATTTACAGATATACGAAAGCCACTGGGATGCCGGACGCGGGCATACGGTAAATAGCTCTGTGAGAGCACTCGGATATGA
>NZ_JAAKEA010000037.1:0-9195 GCF_011038935.1 Adlercreutzia sp. ZJ138
CTCGACGCGTATCAGGAGATAACGACCCGTTTTCATCAGTCGGGCCTTGCGTTGGAGCTCTTCCTTGAGACGCTGCCCGAAAGAAGCAGGTACAAGCGCCCGCTTGTCGCGTGGCGCGCCGAAAGCGGGCGAAGACAAACTGATCAGCAAACGCTGCAAAACGTCGCTGCTTCCCTTGTAACGCTGCTCGAGCAGAAGGGCGTAAGCCGCGCCGAGGCGTGCAGGATCGCAGAACTGAACAAGGGGAACTTCTATGCGTTCCTCAAAGGGGACACATCAAAGCTCAGCCGGGACACCGCGATGAGGGCGTACAAGACGCTGCGTTCCCTCTCCACTCGCGCACCATCTCCACGGGCAGACAAGGCATACGTGGAGAAAGCTTCCCTGTGTTAGCTATATGTCCATTTTGTTGCTGTGACGCTTCCTTTAATCGTGATTCGATATCGTCCATCAACACTTTGTATCTGAGAAGGAGGGGTATTTCATATGCCCTTTTCCTCCGCATATTGCTCAAGAAGGAAGATAAAGAATTCCATTTCCTTAGACATATTCATCCCTCCTGATATAGAGGGAGTTTCGCGGATCACCCGTGACCTGCTCGCTTTCCCAAAGATCGAAGATTCCCTCAGGGGAAAACTCCAACATTGCAAGTTCGGGATCAAGAAACATCCTGTGCGTTTCCGAATGCGAGTAGGAGTTCAGTGCGTCCATAGGAGCGATACCGTACTTCTCGACAATGCGACCGACCACTGCGGCACTGTAGTAACTGTTGATATGCGATTTGACGCTCATTACACATTCACCGCCTCGCAGAACCGGAGCAAATCGATTGCCTTTTGGGTTTTGAACGCATACTGATCCTTAAGATTTTGAGGCATCAGACGTCGTATCGTTTCTTCCTCTGTATGCACTTCGACATTGCTTCCATGGTAAAGCCTCGTGTAAAACCCACCTCCTTTGCAAGCGCAACGCACACGACCGTTTTGTTGTGGTGAATATTATGCGTCAATCGGTGCATGATTCCACGGTACATCGGTGTGCCGTTCCATAACTCATCGGCTCACACCGATACACATTTGCGGCTCAGCATCGTCGGGGTTTTCCAGAATCAATCGCGAGGATGCGAAGGGCGTCCCTTTGACCCCATCGACGATGGGCAACGTCCAGACGTGAAGAGATCATTCGGATGTGGCCTTATCTTTCAAGGCGCGTGAGGATGGCGCGCACGGACTCATAATCCTCAATTCGCGAGATGGCAAAGCTCTTCTTTCCCGCGTCCTTGAGTGAGGCACCGACGAAATAGCCTTGAGTGCCGTCGATGATGAGGAACCGGTCATGGAAGGCCGTCGTGTGGCGGATTTCCAGCTGCGGGTACTGCGCGTTGAAGGTGTCGATGTCGTGCTGGTCGAGGCGCGTGCGCGGGTGGGCCCAAACGATGGCGTTCACGCCGTCTGTCTTCTTCGCCAGGATGCTGAGCGTGCTTGTGTCTACGTAGCCGTCGATAAGAACGATCTCGTGCTCGGCTTGATGCACAAGCGATACCAAAAGCTCGAAGGCGTCCCATACCTGGCCGTCGAAGAACACCTTCTGCCTTGGAGCCTCGTGTGTGTTCATATAGTCGAACACTCGCTCGAAGCGCTCATCGGTAGTTCTCTGGTACTCAAGCAGCTTTAGCTCTACGCCTCGTACTTGTTCGAACATGGCGGCGTTGCTGGCGATGAAGTGACGCATCTCGACGAAGGCGCGCATTATTCGGATGCTTGCCTGAACAGCAACGGCACTACGCAAAACCCCTGACAGCATGGCGACACCCTGCTCGGTATAGACGAAGGGCATGTATGTTCTGCCGATCTTCGTTTCATGGTCTTGACCAGCTAAGATGCCAATTTGGCATCTTAGCTGGTCAAGTTCTTCGCGGGTGAGCCGAAATCTGAAATCTTCGGGAAATCGATCTTCATTGCGCTTGGCAGCACGATTGAGCGCCCCTGTTTCAACCTGATACAGTCTCGCTAGGTCGCTGTCGAGCATAACCTGGGTACCGCGCACCGTGTATATAAGATCACGTATAATCGGTTCGTTTGCGGGAACGATCGCAACCGATATGTCTTCTTCCGCCTCCCCAGGTTTGACAGATGGGCTTTTCTCTTCTCCTGCCATGGCTTCCGCCCTTTCGTTCTTGTTCTGGTGAAGCGAATTGTATCAAGTGGGGAAGGCGCTTGTGCGGAAAGAACCTCCCTGTCGGTTTCCTTTCGGCTGACCACACCGAAGCAAACGCAATAGACAGTCGTGGATATAGTAATTCCAAAAGGGTTCGAACAAACAAGCAGGGCAAACCCACTGGACCTCCAAGAACCTATTGAAGCCAGGTGCTGGCGTGTTATTATCGAGCAGCATGTAATTCACTTCGACGTTGCCGTAGCTTCTGCGTACAACTTGAATAGATGTGCGACGATCTTCTCTTCGTCGCCGTGGAAGTTGACACCGTAGGCGGCTTCGACTGCTGTGTCGAGGGTTTTGTGTGCTTTGAGCAGATCGGCCGGCATCTTGTCAGGGTCGTAGAGCTGCGCGAGCGACCAGCCCGGATGCGCCTCGCGTGCATCGAGCACGGCTTGGGCTGCTTGTTCGATGGCTTGCTTCTGTTCGGGTGTCGGTTCTGGCCAGATGAAATTGTTGTAAACGATGTCCTTGGAGTACGTGTAATCGCTCTTCAACCGCGCGCCGACAGCCCTGAGCCAAGCATTATGAATACTGGAGCTCAGAACCCCGAAATGATATAAATCGGCATCTGGCAGCATGAACAACTTGTTGCCAGCTATAACCTCATCATCCAAGAATCCCATCGGAACATAGCTCCGTCGTTCCGAAGAGACTATAGGTATAGCAACAAAACGGACCGGATTTCTCTGCTCGCGGAAAAGATGCGGCGTCTCCGCCTTCTTTCTCGCACCAGCATCGTTGCTAGCAGCTCGAAATCTCCTAACATTCTCCACGCGCTCCCTGACAAGCGGCATGGAGTCTATGGTTTCCTGAGAGCATCCATCAAGCCAAAGACACCAACGCTCCTTGTTGTTAATGAACTCATTTCCCATCATGTAGCGTTTGATGTATCGGGCGGCATTCGGCTCTGCTTGCACAAACGCTTCGTAGTTTTTGGCCTCAATTATTAGATTCCCGTTGTCCATAGCCTGGTTACCCATCACCATCTCAGGGACATCACATATGGGTTTTGACCGGCTAAGAATAAACACGTCCGGCTGATCGAGTAGGTAAGCGTTGATATGTGCAGCGTGCATACCCACTTCCGCCCTGTAGAGCCGTTTCTCCTTTACCGCCGCCTGCGTGGTTGAAAAGCCGATTATCACGCAATGAACATGTGCCTGACCTGAAGCCTCGTTGTTCCATACGAAAGTGCGATATGCGAAGTTGATTACTATCCCGTCTTGTCCCATCAATACAGACCATAGATCTGCAGCCATCTTGCCTTGACTTACAGAATTCGTTGAAACAAACGCCACGTGGATTTGTTGGCCTTGTATATATGATGCCGCTTTCTTGTACCAACCGCACACATAGTCAAGAAGTTTTGCTTGTTGCCCAAACAGAGAGCGCATATCCTCTTTCTGGGACGTAGTAGCAAACTTGAATCCAACAAACGGCGGGTTGCCAATGATGTAACTGCACTTCTCCGCTGGCAGTACGTCATTCCAGTCCATGCGCAAGGCGTTGCCCTCAACGATGTGGGCGTTGGTGGTCAGCGGGAAATAGTCGATGTAGCGGCTCACGATATCCTGCGTTTCAGTGAGCATCTGGCTTTCGGCGATCCAGAGAGCGGTTTTCGCCACACTTACGGCGAAGTCGTTGATCTCGATGCCGTAGAACTGCTTGATGGATACCTTCACGGGGTCGGCGTCGCCGTCGAAGCCGAGCGAGGCCTGTCCCTCGCCCTGGATGCTCTCCAGCACGCGGTTTTCCAAACGGCGCAACTGAATGTAGCTCTCGGTAAGGAAGTTGCCGCTTCCGCATGCGGGGTCAAAGATGTTCAGGGACGCCAGTTTCTGCTGGAACGCGCGCAATGCGAACATGCGCTTACGTTCGACCTTCTCGCCCTCGATTTCAGCGAGTTCCGCCTTAAGGTCGTCCAGGAACAGCGGGTCTATCACCTTATGGATGTTCTCGATGGATGTGTAGTGCATACCTCCCGCACGACGTGTCTCGGGGTTTAAGGTGCTCTCAAACACCGCCCCGAAGATGGTGGGGCTAATGTCTTTCCAGTTGAATCCACACGATGCATTCAGCAGCAATTCGACTCGAAGGTCTTCGGTAAATTGCGGCACGATGATAGTCCCATCAGCGAAAAGCGAGCCGTTCACATAGGGGAACTCCAAAAGCTTTTCGGATGCGTAAGGATCGCGCTTGTCTTCCGGCGTGTCAAGCACCTTGAACAGATCCAGCAAAGCAACGCGGGATTGTTCGGCGTTGAAACCCTTCATGTACTTGTAGAATGCCTGGTGCCCGTTGAACAGCCCTGCGTCTTCTGCGTACAGCAAAAACACCAGCCGCACGATAAGCACGTTTAGACTGCGCTGCTCTTCGGCACTCTCATCCAGGTTCTTATACTGCTTCGCAAAGGCGTCGTAGAGCCTGCCTACGATCTCGCCCGCCTCGACAGAAAGCTTTTTCTCTTTCACCAGGCGCGACTGCGACTTGTCGAAGAAAAAGTCGAACAGGTATGCCTGATCCGGCAGGTCTTCGAGCTTGACCGACACGTAATCGCGTTCGGGGTATTCCAGCTCAAGATCGTGAATACGGAATTCATCGAAGCTGGTGACAATAATCCAGCGCGGCGTGATGGAGTTAGGCAGCTCGTTGGCGTACCATTTCGCCTGCTGATACGGCGTCTCGAAGCCGTACTTACCGTTGTTGCGCTGCTCGTCGAGGATGCCTGGCTTGCGCGACTTCGCCTCTATGAGAATTCCCATGTCTTCGTAGAATGCGTCTATTTTGCGACCCTTAACGCGACGCTCGAAGTCGATGATGCGGGTGGGGTTCTCTATTCCCAGTACATCGCCTAGAAACTCGATCAGGAAGCTTCTCGCCTCCCTGTCTTCGTTACACTCAGCGCTCTTCCAACGCTCAACAAATGCGCGTATTGCCTGCTTATTGGTGGTCTTTCCCATGCGATGCTTCTATCCGTGAATAAAGGTGTATGAATCAGGAGTCCATTATACGTGTACGTCATCGCAATAGAGCAATCATTGTTCTGTGGAGCGGTCTGTCACACCATCATCTCCGAGTTCTCGGTGGCGGTGGTCAGTGTGACAAAATGCCCTGACCCTATTGTCACACATGCGACGGGGGCTATGTCACAGACAGGTGCTCTGGTAGACAGCGCCCGCCAGAGCACCCGTTACGGCACGTTTTAAAGACGCGAGCGGTATGACCGAACTGCCGCACCAACGAAACGCCGCCTCAAACCAGCCGAGACCGCCCCGAATTGGCTAGTCTTCGATTCCCAGAATATGACGCACAGCAACCCAGCTCATAACCGACCCCGAGCCAACCGTGAATCCACCATGAGCATAGCAACCACCGGCCACACCGCTCGAGCAATTGCCGACCGCATACAAACCTGCGATAGGCTCGCCATCAACAGACAGCACCTGAGAATGAGCGTCGATGCGCAAGCCGCCGTTCGTCCCAAACGTGCCGGGAACATACTTCACGCCATAAAACGGCGGTGTGGACACCGGGCTTAGCACAGGGTTGTCCCCGCTTACATCCCTACCGCTTTTCGCCATGAAGCCACCCGTAGTGTTAATGTCGTACTCGTGCTCGCCACGATGAAACACCGGGTCAACACCTTGCGATGCGTTCTCATTAAACGCAGCCATCTCGGACACAAACGTTTCCTTCTCGATACCAAGCTTATCGGCAAGCTCTTCGAGCGAGTCGGCTTTCACGTACGCCTCGGGCAGCGTGCCGTCTTCGCCAGCCCCCGCGAAACGGCCAAAAGAGGGCACGTATGTGGCGTCAAACACCAGATAAGACTCGATATTCGGCTGATCGTTGTCGCCACTATCGAACACCCCGAAGCTTCGGTTGAATGTATCATACGATGAGCATTCGTTACCGATGCGGCGGCCCTTAGCATTCACAACCACCGATCCGGGAAAACCGCGATACGAAGCTGCATCGAACACCGCATCGCTTCCAACACCGAGCGTGGCAATAGCCTCGTTGTTGAGCACCATTTCCCGAGGGTTCTTGTCCCCTAAATACACATGAGGAAGGCCCCAGCAGCGATCCATATAAGCAACGTCGGCGCCCACCTTCATGCCCATCTTGTGCCCGTCACCCGTATTGCCTTCGCATGATTGCAAGCCGATCAACGGCATAGAAAGGTACTGCTGACGCATGTGCGCATTGTGCTCGAAGCCGCCCGTACCCAAAATGACAGCCTTGTTGGCCTTGATGCGAATATCCGACGAACCGTCGTTAGCAACAACGCCAATCACGGCACCATTCTCATCGGTCACTAAGCTGGTTGCAGGCGTACCGAGCAGCAGCTCGGTATTTTCGTCTGCCATAATTCGCTTGTTGAAGTACGTCCAAGCCGTTGTGCCCTCGTTCTCACCTTCGATGGATACCACGTTGATCGGGTTGCGCCCAATGCCTAGATAGCCTTCTACCGGATCGTAGTAATCGCCGAAGAAGCCTTCTCCAACCGTAAAGCCGAACGTCATGCCGTACGTTTCTTCCATCCACGTAACGAAACGGTCGCCATTCGTGGCAAACGCCTCACCAACGGACAGGTCAGCACGACCGCCTGAAGCGTTTTTGTAATACTCGAGAACAGCCTCCATCGTATCGTTAGCAGCGTTATCGCCATGCACGTGGCACAGCGGAATACCCATCCCCTGCCCTGAGAAAATGGTGGTTCCCCCGAACAAGTCGGTCTTCTCCAACACGATGATCTTGCCAGCACCATAATGACTTGCCGCCATGGCGGCAACTGCCACCGTGCCCGTTCCGACAACGACGATATCCGCCTCTTTGTCCCAGGAAGTGTCGCCCGACCCAGCTGCAGAAGAGCTGCTATCCGATGTCGAAGGGGAACATCCCGCAAACCCAGCGCCGATTACAGCCGAGCTCGCCAAAAGCGCGCCTCCCATAAGGAATTTGCGACGGCTCACGCCTTCCTCTGCCCTGATATCGTTGTATCCCATTGCTTTCTCCCATCCGTTTGTTCCCGACAATTAATAGTGCGCTTCGCAATTCACATTTCGCGCATACTTACCTTAAAAACATGCGTCCCGATTAGAGAAATAGCGAAAACATTGCACCTATCCGAGTTTCGCTATAGGGCAATCGCAATTCGCGATGAGCTCACAAACCACCTCGCAGTCCGCTTATACTGAAAAGCTAGCGCCAAACGGCTGAGGGGAGGATCTATGAAAATCGAAGTGATCGACGAGTTTCTTGCGCTTGTTCGCAACAAGGGTTTTAACCGTGCAGCAAAAGAGCTTTACTTGTCTCAATCGACGTTAAGCGCGCATATCGCATCGCTCGAGAAAGAACTCGAAGTATCCCTTATCGACCGCAGCGCGGCCTCGTTTGCCCTAACCGAAGCCGGTAAAGCGTTCGTTGCGTACGCTCAAGACTTGAGCACGTTGGCCGTAGAAGCACAAAAGACAGTAAGGGCCGTTTCCCGCCAATGCTCTCCGGTGCGCATTGCCTCACGCTTGTACGCGTTTCCGGCGGTTCTTCGGGTTTTTAAAGAAGCGGGTGTGCCGGTAGTTCCAATTGAGCGCAACATCGACCAGACTTCCCTTGATGCGATCATCGCTCGGAAGATGGATATGGGTTGCATGCTGGGAGTTCTCGACGATGCCCTGTTAAAGCGCGCTGAACAGTCCTTTGTTTCTTTCGCTCCGCTTAAAGGAACGCACTGGGCGCTTGCATGTTCAACTGACCACCCTTTGGCAAGTGTTAACACACCCACCCGCGACGACATCCGAGGCGCAACCTTCCTTTTAGGAAGCCTTGCGTGGTCTAGTCTGGAAAAACACGTGCTGCTTACTATGCTCGGTAGCGATCTTGACTTGCGTTTCACCCTTCAGCCCATGGAAAACGAAACTGAGCTGGCCTTCGCCGACCTTGGCGACATGCTGGTAAGCTGTGACGAAAACGCACTGCGAAAGCGGTATGCGAACCGCAGCGACATCGTGGTCATAAACAAGCTTGACGGCAAACCCCTCATCGAGCCGCCCGCACTACTCGCATACCGCAACGACAAAAACCCGCCCTTAACCGAAAAGCTCATACAAGCCGTCGCTGCAGCCTATAACGAAAGCGCGTAAGATAATTCCCAAGGAAACACTGAGCAATTCCGCCAGCCCATTCGTACCGGTATGCTCGTCAGCATGTGGCAATAGGGTCAGGTCATTCTGGCTAGATCTTGCCCGGATTGGAGAGCTGTAATCTGTTTTTTCGCAATCGTCTTTCCCCATCGTGTCTCCTGTAGTATTATTATTGCAAATTAATACTATTGGAGGCACGATGGATAAGGCTGAGCTTATCTCTAAACTGAAGCGCATCGATGAAGACGTCTTCTTTTCTGGAATCCTTCGGGAAGGCCAGCGCGTCGGCATCATCATAGTGGGAGCAAGCGCATTGCTGCTGAGCGACCTCTCGTCAAAAGGAGCAACGAAAGACGTCGATGTGCTTCGAGCCGAGAAATCAGTGAAACCTTTCCTTTTCAGCGATGCTGATTTCAACAACCAGTGCGCAGCTTACGAAGCATGTCTCCCTTACAATTTCGAGGATCGCATCGAGCGCATTGACCTGGACACCTACGCGCTCGATATTTACGTTCCTTCGATTGAAGATATAGCGGTAATGAAGCTATATCGATGGGAAGCACCCGACATGGCCGATTTGACTGCACCTGAGTTCCTGGAAAAGCTGGACTGGGCGGCACTCGATCACCTTGTGCATTCTCCCGAAGAGGCAGCGGCAAGCCGTTGCGCTCTCCCCGAGCAAGATCGAGAACTAAAGAATCTGCTTCATAACTATCGCACGTACGAGGAAGGATGGCGGGCATGATGCTCACGTTTCGCGGATTCCTTCTGAAATACTGCCAAGAGCTCGCAGGCGCGCAGACGTCAAGCCTGAAAAGGCTCTTCGCCATCGCGG
>NZ_JAAKEA010000038.1:0-8486 GCF_011038935.1 Adlercreutzia sp. ZJ138
CACCACCCAGGACACTCCTTCATCCCAGGGGATGTTTTCGATAGCCGTGTATACACACACCCATACTTGCCACACTGCCCTACAAGCAGTCGTATTACTTCTGCATCTATCGAGCTTCCTTGTCCTGCTAAAAGGCGCTCAATCGCTCTTTGCTCAGTTGCACTTGGCTTAGGTTCTGATGCTCGTCTTCTGTATTCCATGACAACCCCCTCTCAGAAAGAGATGACGTCTTGGTCTGCTGTGGCAACTTCAGGCTCATCCATTGATTCGAGGTGCGAGAGCATCGCACAGAAACCTGGGCATCCAAGTTCGTCTGCGGGGATATACCAGCTATCCTTATACAGGTCACTAACACAGCGGCCTGACGTAAAACAGCGGTCGCAAAGCCTGCCGAGTGCTCGTATGCCCAGCCATCTGAATGGCCGGTTAAGCGAGAGCCTAATCGCTAGGCGCTCGTATAGACGCGCATCCACTCCTACGGTGGTATTGCCTGTGTTCTTCATGTTCCTCTTACTTTCCGAGGGTGCGGGCTGCCATAGGGGTCTTGGGGGAGGTGTGAGCTTCCCTAAGACCCCAAACAGAACTGCGGACGGGCAAGGCTACCCGTCCCTCTATACGTTGATTAATGACACCCGTCCTGACCTCCAAACTGTAAGACTTGGGGGCATGGGAAGACTTACAAAACGGCCCACCACGCAAAAACAGGCGGAAAACATGTGGGTAGGTACAAGAGGATGAAAACCGTGCGAAATACCACACGAATTAGCGGTTACCCCCTAACTATGCGAAAGGATGTAGAAGATGAAGTATGCTCTCATCGGTTGTGGCCGCATCGCAGTAAACCACATCAAGGCGCTGGTAAACAACAAGCTTGACCTTGTGGCAATGTGCGATATCGATGAGTCGAAGTTCGACATCATGTTAGAAAAAGCAGGTTGTGGGAGCTTTCCGGAAGCTGAGCGTTATGCCGACTACAAACAGATGCTAGCTGACCACCCCGAGATCAACCTTGTTGCCATTGCTACCGAAAGCGGCAAGCACGCGCGTATTGCCCTCGACTGCATCGACGCAGGCAAACACCTCATCATCGAAAAGCCTATGGCTATGTCAATGGCTGATGCTGATGAGATCATTCGCCGTGCGGATGAGAAAGGCGTGAAAGTATCGGCCTGTCATCAGAACCGCTTTAACGTCGCTGTCCAGCAGTTGCGCCAAGCGCTTGAGGCAGGTCGCTTTGGTCGGCTATCTCACGGCACCATTCACGTGCGCTGGAACCGCGGCAGGGGCTACTACGACCAAGCCCCTTGGCGCGGTACCTGGGAACAAGACGGCGGCACACTCATGAACCAGTGTATCCACGGTATTGATCTTCTGCGTTGGATGATGGGCGACGATGTAGTAGAGGTCTACGGCACAACCCGTCAGCGCTTCCATGACTATCTAGAGGCCGAAGATGTTGGTGTAGCCGTAGTGAAGTTTGAAAACGGTGCAGTGGGTACTATTGAGGGAACAAGCAACGTATACCCCAAAAACCTTGAAGAGACGCTCTATCTCTTTGGTGAGAACGGAACGGTAAAGATCGGCGGCACTTCCACTAATAACATCGATGTATGGGACTTCGCTGACGAGACTGAAGAAGACCAAGTAAACAAAGGACTGGTCGAGCAGACCTCAAACGTCTATGGCAATGGACATACACTTTTGTACGCTGATGTAATCGATGCCATCGAAAACGATCGTGCGCCCTTCGTGGATGCAGTAGCAGGACGAAACGCCCTTGAGATGGTGCTTGCCATCTACAAGAGCCAAAAGACAGGTAAGCCAGTGCATCTTCCTCTTTCCAACTTCGCGAGCACCGACATGGTAGGGGAGTTCTAAGCATGCAAGATGTGTTTGTGCACGAAACGTCGTGCGTTGACGATGGTGCAACCATTGGCGAGGGTACAAGGATATGGCACTTCTGCCATATCCAGTCAGGCGCAACAATCGGAAAGAACTGCAGCCTCGGCCAAAACGTTAACGTTTCCAATAACGTGAGGATAGGGGATGGCTGCAAGATACAAAACAATGTGAGTATCTACGAAGGCGTTGAGCTTGAGTCCTATGTCTTTTGCGGACCGTCTTGTGTGTTCACGAACGATCTAACACCTCGCGCGAAGTATCCCAAAGGTAGCAAGCATTACAAGAAGACGGTCATTCGAGAAGGTGCGAGTATTGGCGCAAATGCGACCATAGTGTGCGGTCATGAAATAGGAACTTGGGCTTTGATCGGCTCTGGGGCTGTTGTGACTACGGACGTGCCAGCGCATGCACTTATGCTAGGTGTTCCCGCGCGTCAAAAAGGATGGGTGTGTAAGTGTGGAGAAGTACTTGGTGATAACCTGTCCTGCCGGACATGCGGCCGATCTTACAGGCGCGATGGTGCGAGCATCAGAGAGGTGAGATAACCCATGCAGTTCAGGGATCTTAGTGTGCAGTACGAAAGACTCAAACCGGAGATCGATCGTGCTATCGCTGGCGTCCTAGAAAGCGGGCGCTTCATTGGTGGCCCTGAGGTGTCCGCTCTTGAAACAGAACTGGCTGACTATGTTGGTGTAAAACACTGCATAACGTGCGGCAATGGCACCGATGCCTTACAGCTTGCTCTTATGGCATGGGGTGTAGGGTCAGGTGATGCTGTGTTTGTCCCCGACTTCACGTTCTTCTCGAGCGGGGAAGTGGTGTCTGCTGTAGGCGCAACACCGGTGTTTGTGGATGTTGATGAGCATACGTTCAATATCGACCCTGCCAAGCTGGAACAAGCTGCTTCGTATGTTGAGCGAGAGCGCCAGCTCACTCCAAAAGCTGTCGTGGCGGTGGATTTGTTCGGTCTTCCAGCTGACTACCCATCCATTCGGAAGGTGTGCGACGAACATAATTTGCTCCTTCTCGAAGACGGAGCGCAGGGCTTTGGTGGTTCCATTGAAGGCAAGATGGCGTGTTCTTTTGGCGATATATCGACCACCAGCTTCTTTCCAGCAAAGCCGCTCGGTTGCTACGGTGACGGTGGAGCGGTGTTCACCGACAACGACGAATGGGCCGAACTTATCCGTAGCTATGCTGTACACGGCAAGGGCACAATGAAATACGACAATGTGCGTGTTGGCATGAACAGCCGTCTAGACTCCCTACAGGCTGCCATCTTGCGCGTTAAGTTTAAGGCGTTTCGCGAGTACGAAGTCGCTGATGTGAACGCGCGAGCTGCTTTGTATGGTTCTGCGCTTGAGAATACGTCTCTTGTGCTGCCCCGAGTACCCGACGGTTATACCAGCTCATGGGCTCAGTATACGGTAAGGGTTCCTGGAGGCGTCGACCGTGATGCGTTGCAAGCAATGCTCAAGACACAGGGCGTGCCGACAATGGTGTACTACCCCAAACCCATGCACGAGCAGCTTGCTTTCAAAGATCGGTGCGTTATTCCACAAGAAGGCTGTCCCGTGACTGAGCGCCTCTGTCGTACGGTGCTGAGCCTGCCTATGGGGCCACTTTTGCTTGAGGGCGACCAGCTGTTGGTCGCTGCGACGGTATGCTCGTGTCTTGAAAATGGCTGAGATATTAAGAGAAAAGATCAGAACCCTCTTTCAAAGAGGTTTCTTTCACATCTTTGGCGCGAACGTCATCAATAAAGTCGTGGCGTTTCTGACGAATGTACTCATCGTTAGGTTTATGACTAAAGATGACTATGGCGTATTCTCGTACGCAAACAGCATCTATTCGATTATTCTGCTCTTCACGGGGCTGGGGCTTCTCGGAGGGGTTTTTCAGTTCTGTTCTGAGAGAAGGGGAAAGAAAGAGAAGCTATCAATTTTTCGATACGGCATCGCAAAAGGGTTGCTCATAGATGCTGTTCTATCGCTTAGTCTGCTGTTATGTGGGCTGCTTATCTCCTTGCCTATAAAAGAGGCGGGTTCATGTTTGGCACTGCTCGCTCCTCTGCTGCTGCTAGATTATGTTCTCCAGTATTGCTCGATAGTATTAAGAGTAAAGCGAAGAAATGAGTTCTATTCACTACTCCTTTCAACCAACTCGGTTACCTATCTTATCTGCGGATGCTCCGGCGCATTTTTCGGAGGGATAGCGGGAACGATTGCCGGGCGCTATCTTGCATACGTGCTCAGCATAATACTGGGTTTCCAACTGCTCGGAAAGACGGGCTTTTCGCTGAGGGGATCACAGCCGCTCGAAAAGAGAAAAAGGGGAGCATTATGGCGCTTTTCGATCCCAACATGTTTTTCAGGGGCTATGAACCAGGCGACTTATCTACTGGATATATTCATTCTGGGTCTTCTCCTGCATAACGCAGCAGAGGTTGCGTCATACAAAGTTGCGACGATGATGCCCGAAGGTTTATTGTTTGTACCCGGAAGCATCCTTGTCTTCGTGCTGCCGTATTTTGTCGAACGAAACAACGACCCCCGTTGGTTTCGAAGTAAAGCCATCCAGCTGTTCCTTCTTTTGGAAGGAGTCATGGTGGTGTGCTCATTGGTCATCGTTCTTTTCGCGCCGATGATAATAACTGCACTATGGGGCAGCGAGTATCTTGATGCATTGCTGCCCTTCCGTATATTGGCAGCAAGCCTTGCTGTTTCTCCTCTCAGGAGTGTGTGCGTTAACTTGCTGGCTGCCTTGCACAGGGTCGTAGCCAATCTTGTTGTTTCTTTCTCCTCGCTGGTTTGCAACGTTGTGTGCGTTGTTTTGTTCACCAATCTTTGGGGTGTTGCTGGTGCTGCTGCGGCGGTACTTGTTGTGTCTGCCGTGGCATCTGTTATTTCAGCCATTTTGTTGTTATCGCATCTTAGGAAGCAGATTTCCAATTTAAAGGAGGGCTAATGCAGATCAACGTCTTGTTGAAAGGCTACAAAAGCTATTCTTGGAAGCGTGTCGGGCGGACAAGCCTTATAGGTAACTTGAAGATTGAGGATGAAAATCGGTTGATTACCGCTGCCGAGAAAGCTGATCCCGAGCCTTGCATCCTAAATTCCTTGACAAGTGTCGATTCCTTCTTTGCCATGGTGATCGAAACCGAAGACAAAGTGTTGTTGGTAAGCGATCACTTGAGCTCCTTCCCTTTGTTCTATTCAGTCCAAACTGATAGGGGGGATATTGTCATCAGCGATGAGGCGGAGGCATGCTCTATCTCGAAACTGGCGAATAAGGTTGGGATGGCTGACTATCGAGTCGCCTCTGTCACTATGGGTTCAGACACCCTTTGGTCGGACGTGATGGAGGTTGAGTCAGGTTCCATTGTTCGCATCAATAAAGCAGACGGTGAAGTGAAGTGCAGTAGATATTGGATTCCCATACGTTCGTTTGCGCAGCATTCGTCAACTCTGTCAGAGGTTGACTATCTTGCCGAAAGCGTTTTTGGTGACATAGTGAGGCGCTATGCGAACAAGCCCATAGTCGTGCCCATTACAAGCGGGATTGATAGCCGTACTATTGCCGTAATGCTCAAGAGGGGCGGGCACGAGAAAGTACATACGTTCTCTATTGGTAAAAGAACAGATGAAGATGTCAAAGTGGGCTTTGAGGTAGCCAAGGCGCTCGGGTTGCCGTGGACTTATGTTGACCTCACTGGTGAGATGTGGGAGAGCTATTATAAGTCCGACGCATATAAGGAAGCCTTGCTGTATGCGATAGGGGGTGGTCGGCTCAACCATGTTCTTATGGCTCATGCCATAAAAATACTAGATGAAGCGAGTCTCATCCCTGAAGAAGCTATTTTCATGCCGGGGCATGCGGGTTCGATAATGGGCGGCGAGCTCAAACGTATTCCTTTCTACGAAAAAGGATTGAACAGGCATGATGTTGCTGTGATTGCTTGTGCTGCGGAAAGCCGCATAGCGACACTTTCTAAAAAAGAGGTAGTAAGGATTTCTCGAGCGTATGAACAGCGCATGTCTCAAGGAAAAGAGCATCTGTCTCAAAACGAGTGCTTCGCCGAAATAGACACCATCCACACGCAAGATTACATCTTCAAGTTCATAGTCAATGATGTCAGAAACTACGAGTTGTTTGGCTATCGCTGGCATCTTCCGCTCATGGAGAAACGGTGGTGCGAGTTTTGGCTGAATGCGTCGTTTAATGACGCTTATGGAAAGGCGCTGATCACCAGCTATGTTAACCAGGAAAGCAAGCCTTTCGGATTGCACTTTAATCGAAAGCCCATGAAACATGGCTTCTTGGCAAAAGCGTTATGGCTCCATCCTGTAGCAAAAGGTCATGCTCGCGTGCTAAAGAGACGAATTGCCATTGGGTCAAGCGAACGACCGGTAGGGGGGTATTTTGACGCAATGTCTGACGTTGAATATAAGAGGATGATTCGCAGATGGCAAGGAGTAACGGATGTCATGGATGCCAATTTTGTCGAAGAGAGTATTCAAGAACTTAAAACACGCTCGCTTCTGGTTCTGTGATCATTTTGCTTTTGAAGAAGGTGAGTTTAAGGAAATGAACGCGACGGGAATCAACCCTGGATTGAAAGAGGATCGTGTCGCACAAACGATTGCCGAAAAACTGAGTAGCAATGTAAGTCCATTCCATATTAAATTACTAAATGGGCTGTCCTGCGTGATCGTTTTCTGCTTTGTAAAGGCATTCGGTTGGATGGCTTATGATCGACGCTACCTAAAGGGAAAGCACTTCGTGAGGTTCTGGTCGCCTGGTTGGAGGTGGGTGTTTAACGGGATGTTCGGGAAGCTGTTCAAAGGGACAGGGCGAGGTGTCTCCTGGCCGATATCCCCTATGTGTGTATGTGGTAGAAATGTCGACTTTCATGTTGACGACCTAGACAACTTTCAGGGTCCGACGTACTATCAGACCTTAGGCAAGGCGAGGATCAGGCTCGGTAAGGGAGTCTTGATAGCGCGCGGCTGCTCGATCATAACAGCGAACCATGACCTTGCGAACCCCGATATCCATACCCAACCGAGAGATGTCGTGATCGGGGATCACTGTTGGCTTGGATCGAACGTGTGTGTGATGCCAGGGGTCGTTCTCGGACCTCACACTGTCGTGGGAGCGAATGCGGTCGTTACAAAGAGCTTTCCTGACGGTTGGTGTGTTTTGGGTGGAGTGCCCGCTAAGGTAATCAAGACGATAGAGAAACCTCCGGACTCTGCTTCAGCAGACGATGAGAGGGATTAAACATGGTAACTAAAAAGACACGGCTTGATACCTAAGGTGACCTTTCTGAAATTCGACCTTTCCGAAATCTGTGTTGCCGATAATCCAAAAGCATTATCTTGACCCGGTGTTTTGCCTATTACGCTAGATGGCTCGTTTCCTATAGATTTTGAGCAGCGTATAGGTTATCTAGATGCGCGGCGTGATTCCAGTGAGGAAATAGTCTCATATCTTCTCGAAAATATTCAAGCATGAAAGAAAGCGGGTAAGTCTTAATTCGTGTGGGAATAATAGCCAAATCTAATGTCTGAACAGGTAAAACAAAGAGAATCTAACCTCAAGTTGTCACTTGGGGGCAAAAAGAGGGCATACTAACCCAAGCCCTCCATAGAGTAGCTTTAAAAAAGATGACCAAAAGCCTAAAAATCGAATATGTTACGACCTGTGTGGGGGAGACCTTGAGCCCATCGCATGTGACCTATTCGCTAGTTAGCACCCTCCTTTCTCTTGTCGCTTCTTGTAAACAGCGGGATGGGCTTGTTGGGTTCTCGTTTGTGCCCAAGCACCAACAAACAACGACGTCTCAAAGCCTCAAAACTCATAAAGCCACGGCACGTGCGAATGATGTCTTTGATTTGTCGGTTCAGGCTTTCTGCAATTGCGTTTGTACGTCCGTATTCCCAGGCGTTCAAGATGTAGGTTTTCCGTCTGCTTATGGTGTTAGACACAGAGCGCACCTCAGCTACATCAGTGCGCCGAGCGATAGATATCCATCGCTTCAAAATGGTTTCCATATCGTCTCGGCTTTCAAAGGTTGTATCAGACCATTCGAAGAAAAGCTGGAGGGCAAGATAGGCTCGTTTCAGATCATCTGCCCCGATAGACTCAAGGGCACATCTTACGCATTCACGTTCTTTCTGCCGTTTGAGCATGTCTTTTCTGGTGAGCATGAGCTTGGCGGCTTTGCGCAGGATACGTCTTTGTTCTTTGTGGTCTATGTCATCTTCGATTGTACGAGTAAGCCGCCGTCGCACATCATCAACAGCTTCTGTTACAAGCTTTGCTACATGGAATTCATATGTCCCGAGCCTTGTCAAGAGGCAAAGTCCTCCCGGCCCGGATTTTCCCAGTCCGGGCTGGGAGTAGCTATGTGCATCGCCCCGCTCCGGCTGCGCAGCGGATGTCCGTGTTTAGAAGACGCCTGCGGCGCACACTCAAATCCGCGGGTACCGCGATCTCGCACGCGGCCCGCACTCCAGTCGTTCGGTAAGGGCCTTCCGCCGATGGGGAATCATCGTCTTCACTTATCCCGCGCGTGCCGC
>NZ_JAAKEA010000039.1:0-7488 GCF_011038935.1 Adlercreutzia sp. ZJ138
AGCGTCATAGTATATGGGTGGCTTGCAACTGCAAGAAGAAGCGCCTTTCTCTGTTCGAAAAGATGAACACACCCCTTGAGGTTATGCCGCAGGCGTAACTCCCCGCCTAAAAACCCGAGAAGCTGTGTTTAGCTTTATGGTTGAGAATGCGTCGCGGCGGCTTAAAGGCGTGTTCTGTGTGATAACGTATGCGGATGCATTTACACGATTAACCAATGCGAGATGGGGGCTAATTATCCCATGACTGCAGCAAAGAGTCGCTTTAGCCGTGATTGGTTCATACTAACTTCGCTTGTTTCCAAAGACTTCAAGCTGAAGTATCGACGCAGCGTGTTGGGGGTGCTGTGGTCGGTGCTGAACCCCCTGTTGATGATGGTTGTTCTGACGGCTGTTTTCTCGACGTTTTTCAAGTTTCAAATAGAGAACTTCCCGCTGTATCTCATTCTGGGGCAAACATTGTGGGGCTTGATGGCCGACGCGACATCGGGGGCCATGAGTTCTATCATCGATTCAGCACCCCTCATCAAAAAGATTCGCATTAACAAGATGCTGTTCCCGCTTGAGAAGGCATCGTTTGCGGCACTCAATTTTGTGATATCGCTCATTGCTGTTGCTGCTGTAATGGTGTTTTTCCGCATTGTTCCTACAGTCAATATCGTGCTTCTGCCGGTTATCGTGGTGTACGTGTTTGTGTTCAGCCTTGGTTTGGGGTTGCTGCTTGCGGCGCTATCGGTGTTCTTTCGCGATGTTATGCATCTATGGTCGGTGGCGCTTACGGCCTGGATGTATGCAACGCCTATCATTTATCCGGTTGATATTCTGCCTGGTTGGATGATGACAGTCATGCAGTTCAATCCTATGTACTACTACGTCACCTACTTCCGTGACATCATGCTGTGGGGTGTCACGCCTGGTCTTATAGACAACCTGATTTGCGCGGGGTTCGCTCTTGCGTCTTTGGCGATAGGGTATGCGGTATTTAAAAAGCAGCAAAAGAAATTCATCTTGTACGTTTAAGGATGGGGTTGCGCAATGCCTGAGAACGTAAACACGTCCGCACTTGATATAGAAGCTGACGCCAACGCGGGAAGCGAAGATGCTCGTCCGACTATGATCAAGGTCGATCATGTTTCCATGACGTTTAATAAGGCTTCCGAGCAGCTGAACAATCTGAAAGAATACGCGATTAAGCTTGCAAAACGCGAGCTGTTTTTCGAAGGGTTTAAAGCGCTTGATGATGTGTCGTTCGAAGTGAAAAAGGGCGACGTGTTCGGCATCATGGGCACGAACGGCTCGGGCAAGTCGACCATGCTGAAGATTATCGCAGGCGTGCTGGAGCCGACAAGCGGTACGTGCCAAATCAATGGGAGTATTGCCCCGCTGATCGAGCTGGGCGCAGGTTTCGATATGGACTTGACGGCCCGCGAGAACATTTACCTAAACGGTGCGCTTTTGGGGTACTCGAAGGATTTCATCGACCAGCATTTCGATGACATTATCGATTTTGCCGAAATCGAGTCGTTTTTAGACATGCCGATGAAAAACTATTCGTCGGGCATGGTGGCGCGCATCGCTTTCGCTATTGCGACGGTTATTGTGCCTGAGATTTTAATAGTTGACGAAGTGCTTTCCGTTGGCGATTTCATGTTCCAGAAGAAGTGCGAAGACCGCATTAATGAGCTTATAGACAAGCATGGCGTAACGGTACTAATTGTTTCTCATAGCAACGATCAGATAGCGCGTTTGTGCAACAAGGCCATTTGGATAGAGAAGGGGCACACACGCCTTATGGGCGACGCTGCGATGGTCACGCGCGTGTATGGCGGCCTTGGTGGGCGTACCGGTAGCCCCGAAGCGGAAAAACGCGTGTTCGAAGCGCTGATGCGTGTAGGGGAGGTAGAGGTTCCGAAATCCGCCTACAAAGTGATCACCGGAGAAACACCAGCCAGTGTGAATGCAAAACTGGTTGCCGAAACATGGAAGGGAAAAACCTTCGACACCGTTGCGTTAGTGTGTGATACAACGCATGCAAACGCTATAGTTGCTAATCCTCTTGCGGGTGCGTACGGTGCTCCAGTGCTTCCCATTAAAACAGATGGTATTCCTGACGTAGTTGAACGATTGTTGTACGAGCATAAGCCGAAGCAGGTTTTCGTATTCGATTGTGGGGGGAATGCGACCGCTGTTCTTGATAGATTACATGAGTTGCCATGGGAAATATCGGTTGTTACCTTTGGGTATGATCAGGGGTTACTGGAGTTCTCGTTCGGAGTCTACTCTTTTGGAATAAAAGAGCATTTATGGAAAAACCATACAGTTGCTTTGATTAGCTTCAACTGTAATTCGGAGTCTTTTGCTGCTTCACCTTTTTTGTATGGAAGCATTTGCCCTACGATTCTGTTCTCGCCAGGGGACTCTTCTGTGACAAGAATTGTTGATGCTCTGCAGTATTCTGAAGTGGAACAGCTCCTTTCATTTGGGGATGATTCCGCTGAAAATGCCGAACAAATTGCTAAACGCCTTACTGTATCGTGCGAGTACTTAGGTTCTAATCTCGAAAGAGACGCATGTGTAGAAATATGCACGTTTGTTTGTGATCTCAATTCGAAGAATAGAAGCGATAGTGCACCACACTTCTTGTTCGTTGCATCTCGATCGTCAACTCAGTGGGCTGAGCTTTTGTCGACTGGCTGTTGTGCAGGAGTTTATAGATCGTCTCTTTTGTTGGTTGATGATGCAGAGCTTGATAGTATGTCGGAGTCTTTGGATTTTGTTACCCAGCATTTTGCTGAATTGTCAAAACTCGTATTCTCTGGTGTATCAATGCGTGAAGTTGATTCAAGAAGAAGCCTTATGTGTAGTGCTTTTCAAGCTTAATCAAGACGAAAGTGCTAAAGTTGCTGTATCGCTAGGCAATATATGCTCCAGTGCTGTAACCCCCCCTGTCTAGTCAATTGGTACCAACGCCCACTTGGCTGGTTTACCAGCAACCCCACAAGTCTTGGTACCGTTTTATACTAGCGTAATGATAAGTCTACAGGCGATATTCATGCGTTAGCTTGAAGTAGCGATTCCGAAAACATGCATCCATGACAACGATGCTAGCTGCAGAAAGGTTAACGAAGCGCACCCGGTTGAGAAAGCCAACAAAGCCATATTGAACGAGTAGATCGCTTACAAGTTCGTCGATGAACGAAGCGCTTACGATATCAATGTTGGTGAAATCGAGAATGCACTGTCCGGGAATATTAGAAAGTAGGTTGCATACCTTGTTGGCAAAAGCCTTTCCTTCATAGCGGCTTGCGCAGCCGCGAGAATCCTTATCGACCCTCATACGTGCATTATCAAAGTCGCTTTCAAGACGGTCTTCTACCCAAAGATCAACATGACTATAGCCGTCAAGTGTCTCGACGAGATCGATCGGACTATCAGTTTGTAATTGGAGATCGACCAGCGTGGTGCCATCCTTAATCTTAGAAACAATTGACAACGCAGATCTTGGTTCGCCATTGGCTGTGTAGTGTTTCGTAAAGTACCTTATACCGTCAGATGCCAGCGTGAACGAACCGGATGTAGCTGCGACCACCCTATCCATTAACCACAAGCCGTTCCCGGCACCATTTCCGTCAGTTACTCCTTTGCGAAGTGCGAGCAACAATGATTCCGTTGTTGATTCAAACTTATGACCGCCACGCATCAAGGATGCGGGTATCCCTTGTCCTGTATCGAATACTGCGACAGCAACATGGTGGCTGCCTTTATGATATTGAACCATTACATATCCGGTAGCATTCTCGTCCTCGGGCTTCTCGGAGAAATGCTGTAATGTGTTGTCAGTGACTTCATTTAAGACCAATTCGAGTGCATCTAAAACACCCTCCGCCATATGGTCGGTACGACGAATTGACTCCATGATCTCACGAACGATATCATAGTGAGTATCTGGCGTGAATTTCCAAACACGATCCAGGAAGCTTCCCGGAAGGGCGGTTAAATCATACATATGGGGTTCAAGAATCCCTGCATGCTTCAAATAGGTAGATTTCCTCCAGCTTACTGAATTAATAAAGCGACATCCGTGTTCGTCGCGATAATAATCCAATATTCCCGCCAGAGGTACGCAAACATTGGGAAAGCATGAGGCGTTTTTCGACTTGAGACGCAGTTGAAAGACGCGATAGCCACCTTTGATACCCTCTTGAACTTTTCGGGCTAAATAGCGGGGTGCTCCAACGTTGCTCAGGTCAAGCGTAATTGGGAGATAAGGATCGGACATTGTGGTTGTAGCATCATGATTGTCCCTTGAGGGAGATTTTGCGTTCATTGACGACTCTTCCATTCCGAAATGGTTTTTATTCATGTTAATATGTAACCGGTAAACCCCCCAGGCCTCTGCTTTGCATGCAAACTTCGGGGGGTATTATATTAAGTTAACCCATGACGAGGTAATTTGACATGGGTTAGGTTAGGGGCATACGAACGTCAAAGCCATCGTGTTGCCAGAAAACTCCAAGAGGTCAACTGGAATCCTCTTGGAGTTTTCCACATTATGACTAGAATGGCTAACACCCCTGTCCTATATGCTCAGAGTACTAAATTGCCCATGGTAAGGATCACCGCTTGCATAGTACTTGCTCCATCTTGATTTGAGAAGTCCCTGTTCGGAAAGGAACCTTGTATAGTTTTCTGATTTTTCGTCATCCGATCCCCTTGAAAGCGATTCATAGTGATAAAGCAAAGCTTCAGGATCGTATACGACATATAAGCCAAGTTCTCTAACCTTAAGACAATAGTCAACATCGTTAAATGCGACCGCAAAATCAGTATCAAGTCCGTTTACTCTTTCAAAAACATCCTTTTTTGTCATTAGACATGCCCCCGTAACGGCAGAAAGATCTTGCACGAGAGAAGCACGTCTCATATAGCCTGAGTCATTCTTGTCTAGATTGGAAAAGATGTGTATTGGTCCGCCCATTTCGAGAGGGGAGTTGCATTTAATCATAATTACCCCAGCATGCTGTACTGTATCATCGGGATACAGTAGTTTCGCCCCAACAACGCCAACATCTGATCTTTGGCAGAATGAAAGCATGGATGAAAGCCAATTCTGCTCTATGATTTCAGTGTCGTTGTTGAGCAGAAGTAAGTAGCTACCACGTGCTGCTTCCGCTCCAAAGTTGTTGATTGCGGAGTAGTTGAAAGCTGAATTCCAGAATAGTACTCTTATTCGATCATCAGCTTCGACCGTCTTGTAGTACTCAAATGTTTCTTCTTCGGCACTATTGTTTTCTACGATAATAATCTCATAGTTCTGATAAGAGGTTTTATTCAGAATAGAGGCTATGCATCTCTTTAGCACGCTTACATTGTCCTTGTTTGGGATGATAATTGATACAAGTGGGGTGCTTGTAAGATCGTACTCTACATGGTAAAAGCAAGGGTTCTCTGTGAGCGATACAGTAGCAGGCAACCCTAGCCTTTTGAGATGGTCCGCCAAAGCACGTCTTCCGGCGTCGTCGGCATAGTTTTTGTTGTCAGCAGATGCCGCAGTCGAACCGCTATGGATTCGCCAATGATATAAAACCTTGGGAATATGAACGATGTTCTGCGATATTTCAGCCAACCTAAGGACTAGGTCATAATCCTGCGCGCCATCATATTCTTTATTAAGCAACAGCTCTTGCATTGGCTTCGCTTTTACGACAAGAAAATGGGTGATGTAATTATGACACCGAAGCAAGTCAAGATTGAAGTCTGATTTGAAGTGAGGTGCCAGACGTCGTTCGTTTTCATTGAGAAAATCTTCGTCGCAATAGAATGCAAGAGCGTCGGGGTTGTTGCGTACGGATACGGCATATTCTTTGAGAGCGTTCTTTGCAAGAACATCATCATGATCAAACAGTGCGATATAGTCGCCTGTTGCGGCAAGTATACCCCGGTTGGTGTTTTCGGCAATGCCAAGGTTGCGCTCCATCGTAATGATTCTTATGCGAGGGTCGTCCAATCGGGCCAATTCGTTGGATAGGTTTGGATCGTCAGGACTTGCGTTGACCAGAATGAGTTCCCAATTCGAATAATCCTGAACTAGTACAGATTGAACCATGGCTCTAAAAAAGTAGGGGGGCGTTTTGTATAACGGAGTGATGATGCTAAACTTCGGAGGGTTTTCGAAATGGTAGTCATGCTCCGAGTAAGCTGATGAAACACTGTCTTGTATACGAGCCCATCGACTATATGAGTCGGGAGAAGAAACGGTGTAAAAGTGTGGGCCAGCAGCAGATAAGCGCTGTTTCGACAAGGGATCGAGACAAAGGAACCCTGAACGATTGCTATTGTTGCTTTCTGCTACGAGACAATATGTGAATTCGTCTTGAGGTAAGCGAACCGTGAAGCTTGTCTCAAGACGCCTAACCCCAAGAGACAGCGTCGTTGTTGTGGTGCCAAATATAACACTTGCAACGTCAGTTGGCTTTCCGTTACCGTCGATCATTCGTATTGAGGGCTCTTTTTCATCTAGGGGTGTGCACACAATTCCTTTTAGTATCATTTCCTTTTTTGGGGATTGTGCGTACGTAACAGAAAGTGGATTGATGTGAATCTGTCGAGAGTAGGTTTTTCGATCCGTATCCCGAATCTGATGCATTTTCTCGTTCATTAAGCGATAGTTAAACCTTGAAAGCCATTTGATATGAGAGCGACGTAGTTTTCTATGGAAGATGATTCGGGTCTTTCCGAAGGAGTCTGTCGCTTCGGCAAGGATTCGAATTGAGGAAGTAGCAAGCATCGGCGTTGCTACAACGATTTGTGACATAGCTATATTCTCAAGTGAATCGAGATTGTATACCTCTGCCGGAAGTGACATTCCGTCGTCAGAGACAACCTTGATATCGGGGAGGTTTTCAGGTTGTTTGATGGTTGCTTCGAGTAATACATATATTGTCCCGGCACCCCGACACAAGCCTTTAATTTTTACACGCATTGAAACCCCTTTTACATGATAGACAACTCAGGTTTTTCCTAAATCATTCTCTTTGCCTCATCTATGAATGATACTTGAAGATTGGCGAAATGCAAAAATGTTTGCAGATACAGTCACTTTTTCCCTTATGGATTCAGGTTATGTGCTGGACGGATACTATACTTCGAGGAAAAATGAGAAAAGCTCCGACTTTTCGAATTCCCGTCTTTAGGATTTGACACCAGAATTCTTTAGGGTTTTCGACATACGCTTATCTGTAAAAACCAGCCAATGAGCTGGTCTTTTTGTATATTCTGTGAAGGGTTGACAAGTTACTTCAAAAGGGTTTTCTATATGGTGCTATGGAGTTATAATAGAAGCATTGCTGCTATGAAGAAAGGGTGAGCGATGGCGTATTTCTTGAAGAAGTCCAAGAACAAAAAAGGACTCTATTTACAGATATACGAAAGCCACTGGGATGCCGGACGCGGGCATACGGTAAATAGCTCTGTGAGAGCACTCGGATATGA
>NZ_JAAKEA010000040.1:0-5361 GCF_011038935.1 Adlercreutzia sp. ZJ138
CTTGCGCTTCGGGGGAGACCTCGAAAGCAAACACAAGCCCTGATAAGACCAAAGAGAGCAGGTCTTATGCAGGTTAGGGACCTTGAGAACCGGATACTGTGAGGCAGACATTTCGAAGACGATAAATAAGTTCTTCGTTTGCGGACGCCAGATGATGTATATGGATACAACCAAACAGTACGTGGGAAAAGAAATGAACAGGCGCATGAGCATATATACACACATACTCATGCGTTTTCTTTCAACGGAGAGTTTGATCCTGGCTCAGGATGAACGCTGGCGGCGTGCCTAACACATGCAAGTCGAACGGGAAACGCGCTTTTTAGCGCTGATAGAGTGGCGAACGGGCGAGTAACACGTGGCCAACCTACCCTCTGCTTCGGGACAACCTCGGGAAACCGAGGCTAATACCGGATACTCCACGCAAAGCGCATGCTTTATGTGGGAAAGCGTATACGGCAGGGGATGGGGCCGCGGCCCATCAGGTAGTAGGCGGGGTAGTGGCCCACCTAGCTTTCGACGGGTAGCCGGGTTGAGAGACCGACCGGCCGCATTGGGACTGAGATACGGCCCAGACTCCTACGGGAGGCAGCAGTGGGGAATTTTGCGCAATGGGGGAAACCCTGACGCAGCAACGCCGCGTGCGGGATGAAGGCCTTCGGGCCGTAAACCGCTTTCAGCAGGGAAGAATAATGACGGTACCTGCAGAAGAAGCCCCGGCTAACTACGTGCCAGCAGCCGCGGTAATACGTAGGGGGCAAGCGTTATCCGGATTCATTGGGCGTAAAGCGCGCGCAGGCGGCCACCTAAGCGGGACCTCTAATCCCGGGGCTCAACCCCGGGCCGGGTCCCGAACTGGGCGGCTCGGGTGCGGTAGGGGCAGGCGGAATTCCGAGTGTAGCGGTGGAATGCGCAGATATTCGGAGGAACGCCGATGGCGAAGGCAGCCTGCTGGGCCGTCACCGACGCTGAGGCGCGAAAGCTGGGGGAGCAAACAGGATTAGATACCCTGGTAGTCCCAGCCGTAAACGATGGGCGCTAGGTGTGGGGAGATACTCTCTCCGTGCCGAAGCTAACGCATTAAGCGCCCCGCCTGGGGAGTACGGCCGCAAGGCTAAAACTCAAAGGAATTGACGGGGGCCCGCACAAGCAGCGGAGCATGTGGCTTAATTCGAAGCAACGCGAAGAACCTTACCAGGGCTTGACATGCGCGTGAAGCCGGGGAAACCCGGTGGCCGAGTAGGAGCGCGTGCAGGTGGTGCATGGCTGTCGTCAGCTCGTGTCGTGAGATGTTGGGTTAAGTCCCGCAACGAGCGCAACCCCTGCCCCGCGTTGCCAGCATTGAGTTGGGGACTCGCGGGGGACTGCCGGCGTCAAGCCGGAGGAAGGTGGGGACGACGTCAAGTCATCATGCCCCTTATGTCCTGGGCTGCACACGTGCTACAATGGCCGGTACAAAGGGTTGCCACTGAGCGATCAGGAGCGGATCCCTAAAGCCGGCCCCAGTTCGGATCGCAGGCTGCAACCCGCCTGCGTGAAGTCGGAGTTGCTAGTAATCGCGGATCAGCATGCCGCGGTGAATACGTTCCCGGGCCTTGTACACACCGCCCGTCACACCACCCGAGTCGTCTGCACCCGAAGCCGCCGGCCGAACCTGAAAGGGGCGGAGGCGTCGAAGGTGCGGGGGGTGAGGGGGGTGAAGTCGTAACAAGGTAGCCGTACCGGAAGGTGCGGCTGGATCACCTCCTTTCTAGGGAGATACAATACATACCCAAAGAAAGACAAACTTAAGAAAAACCTACCCAGACTGTTCGGATATCGTATCCGGCGTCCTAATCTGTCCTTACAGTATTCGGCCCTCAAGGTCTCTGACACAGATGGGCTTGTAAACATCTTCGCACCTTGACAGTTGCATAGCGTTACAGTAATCGATCATATGTCATCAAATAGCTGATGACGATATAGCATCGAAACGATCGCAATTGTATCGATATGTAGATACCAAATAGATTATGCGCGGCTTAAAGATTAAGTCGCGAGAGTCTCTAAAAACATAAGAAGAGAGACAAAGATAGAAAAGGCGCACGGCGGATGCCTTGGCGCGGGAAGTCGATGAAGGGCGTGGCAAGCTGCGATAAGCTTCGGGGAGGCGCAAACAGCCTTAGATCCGAAGATGCCCGAATGGGGGAACCCAACAGGGGTCATGCCCTGTTACCCGCACCTGAATAAAATAGGGTGTGAGGAGGCAACCAGGGGAACTGAAACATCTAAGTACCCTGAGGAAAGAGAAATCAACCGAGATCCCGGTAGTAGCGGCGAGCGAAACCGGGTAAGCCCAAACCCATGCGCGCGGTAAAGCTTCGGGGCTTATGCCGTATGGGGGTTGTGGGACACATACCTGACAGGCCCGAAATCTGTCTATGGGGTTACAAACTTATCTGGTAGCAAAACGGCCTGGGAAGGCCGGCGAAACAAGGTGAAAGCCCTGTATGCGAAGTCAGATAAGCCCCAGATTGTGTTCCCGAGTAGGGCCGCTCACGTGAAAGGCGGTCCGAAGCTGGGGGGACCACCCTCCAAGGCTAAACACTCTCCCGCGACCGATAGCGAACCAGTACCGTGAGGGAAAGGTGAAAAGCACCCCGAGAGGGGAGTGAAATAGTGCCTGAAACCGTGCGCCCACAAGCAGTCGGAGCAGTCAATATGCACTGTGACGGCGTGCCTTTTGTAGAATGAGCCAGCGAGTCGCGGTGCGCGGCGAGGTTAAGGATAAACCGAGCCGTAGCGAAAGCAAGTCTTAAAACGGGCGACTTTGAGTCGCGCGCCGCGGACGCGAAGCCGGGTGAGCTACCCATGGGCAGGCTGAAGCGGGGGTAAGACCCCGTGGAGGGCCGAACCCACTTCGGTTGAAAACGGAGGGGATGACCTGTGGGTAGGGGTGAAAGGCCAATCAAACCCGGAGATATCTCGTTCTCCCCGAAATAGCTTTAGGGCTAGCCCCGCCTGTTTCCCCGCGGCGGTAGAGCACCGGATCCTCGAGGGGGCGTCAAAGCCTGCCGACGGGAGCCGAACTCCGAACACAGCGGGATTAAAAGGCGGGAGTCAGAGCGTGTGGGCTAAGCCGCACGCTCAAAAGGGAAACAGCCCAGACCGCCCGCTAAGGCCCCTAAGTCCGTGTTAAGTGGCAAAGGATGTGCGTTTGCCCAGACAGCCAGGATGTTGGCTTAGAAGCAGCCATGCATTCAAAGAGTGCGTAATAGCTCACTGGCCGAGTGGACATGCGCCGACAATTCACGGGGCTCAAGCACGGCGCCGAAGCGGCGGGATCGGAATTTTTCTGATCGGTAGGGGAGCGTTGCGCGCAGGATGAAGCTATACGGGTAACCGATAGTGGACCGCGCGCAAGTGAGGATGCTGGCATGAGTAACGAAAGCGGCGTGAGAAACGCCGCCGCCGAATGCCTAAGGGTTCCTGGGGAAGGCTAATCCCCCCAGGGTCAGTCGGGAGCTAAGGTAAGGCCGAAAGGCGTAGCCGATGCACAACAGGTAGATATTCCTGTACCGCCAACACTTCGATATTACCGATGGGGCGACGGAGAAGGGTAGCCGAGCGGGGTTCTGGACGTCCCCGTGAAAGCGTGTAGGGTACACCGCATGGAAATCAGCGGTGTGTTACAAACTTGAGACGCGAGACGAAGCCATACGGTGAAGTCGGTGATCCCATGCTTCTGAAAAAAACCTCTAGGGAGATGTGTTGGCGCCCGTACCAAAACCGACACAGGTAGGCAGGTAGAGCATACCGAGGCGATCGGGAGAACCATGGTTAAGGAACTCGGCATAATCGCCCCGTAACTTCGGGAGAAGGGGCGCCGCTTGAGGTGGATCCGCATGCCGGATATAAGCTTTAGGCGGCCGCAGCGAAAAGGCCCAAGCGACTGTTTACCAAAAACACAGGACTCTGCTTAAGTCAAAAGACGATGTATAGGGTCTGACGCCTGCCCGGTGCCGGAAGGTTACGCGGAGGAGTTAGTGCATTTTGCGCGAAGCCCCGAAGCTAAGCCCCGGTAAACGGCGGCCGTAACTATAACGGTCCTAAGGTAGCGAAATTCCTTGTCGGGTAAGTTCCGACCTGCACGAATGGCGTAACGACTTGGGCGCTGTCTCAACCATGGACCCGGTGAAATTGCATTGTTCGTGAAGATGCGAACCACCTGCGGAAGGACGGAAAGACCCCGTGAACCTTCACTGCAGCTTGGCATTGGCCGTTGGCTCGGCGCGTAGAGGATAGGCAGGAGGCTTTGAAGCAGAGACGCCAGTTTCTGTGGAGCCGCCCTTGGAATACTGCCCCCTCCGTTCCGGCGGCCTAACCCCTGTCCGTGAATCCGGCGGGGGGACCGTGCCAGGTGGGCAGTTTGACTGGGGCGGTCGCCTCCCAAAAAGCAACGGAGGCGCGCGTAAGGTTGGCTCAGGACGGTCGGCAACCGTCCCTTAAGAGCGCAAGAGTGTAAGCCAGCTTGACTGCGAGGGGGACATCCCGAGCAGGGACGAAAGTCGGCTCTAGTGATCCGGCGGCACCACGTGGAAGGGCCGTCGCTCAACGGATAAAAGGTACTCCGGGGATAACAGGCTGATCTTGCCCAAGAGTCCACATCGACGGCAAGGTTTGGCACCTCGATGTCGGCTCATCGCATCCTGGGGCTGAAGTCGGTCCCAAGGGTATGGCTGTTCGCCATTCAAAGCGGTACGCGAGCTGGGTTCAGAACGTCGTGAGACAGTTCGGTCCCTATCCTCCGCAGGCGTAAGGGAGTTGAGGAGAGCTGCCCCTAGTACGAGAGGACCGGGGTGGACGGACCTCCGGTGCAGCAGTTGTCGACCAACGGCATCGCTGCTTAGCCGCGTCCGGAACGGATAACCGCTGAAGGCATCTAAGTGGGAAGCCGCCTCCAAGATGAGCTCCCTTTTTGGTAAGGGCCCTTTAAGACCAAAAGGTTGATAGAGCGCAAGTGTAAGGCGGGCAACCGTTTGAGCTAAGCGCCACTAATCGCCCGAGCTCTTTGTTTTTCTCTACTCTCGCATAAGCAGTGTTGAGTCTAAAGCGATTCGTCTTTGTTAGCTATAATCAGTTGATTACTGTGCGCTATGCAACCGCCAGGGTAGCGAAAGATGCGCTACTCACAAGGTGTCGTATAGACGCGACGCGTTGGGCAAATCACCAAACGGTGTGCCCCCCGCGAGCGTGGCCATGGAGGCGGGGACACACCCGATACCGTTCCGAACTCGGTAGTTAAGCCCGCCATCGCCGAAAGTACTGCGGGGCAAGCCCGTGGGAGGATAGGGTGCCGCGCTCGCGGGGGGCACATGTGTG
>NZ_JAAKEA010000041.1:0-2700 GCF_011038935.1 Adlercreutzia sp. ZJ138
TGTTTCTAGCGCCAAAAAATGAGCGTTATTCCGCTAATTGTTAAGCACTATTCCATCAATTAATGAACGCCTTGAGAAATCATACAAATGTATGGTTTTATCAAGCGAATAACTCAACAACACAGAGTTTTGTGCTCGCCGCAGGTAAGCGACGGGCACCGGCAAGCGCGATGGCCTTAAGGCCTGAGCGCTTGCCGCAATTGAATCGATATAGAATCAGAGTAGTGCACTGTTTTTCATGCGCATGTCATCGACAGTCTTCACGCGAATGACATGAGAAGATGACTTGATACGCGACATGAATGCCTCCGATATCGGAGTACGACCCATAATCTTTACCCAGCCGTCGTGTTGGTATTGCGAGCAAAGGATTGTCGATCCGGTGAGCAGACGTGCGTCCACCAATTCCAGAAGTTCACCTAAGTCCTCTGCCGATACCTCATGCAGAAGAAAGTCATCAATGATGACGAGATGGGTCTTTTTAAGCTGTGAGATCAGCTTTTGGTAGCTTCCGTCGAGTGCAGCACGGGCGACCATGAGTTCATCTATAAGAGAGCGCATTTTGTAGTATCTAACCTTGTAGCCCCTGCGGCAGGCAGCAACACCGAACGAGCAGGACAACCAGGTCTTTCCCGAAGCACTTGCGCCTTCTAACACGACGTTTTGCCCTTTTGCGATGTAGGAACAATCCAGTATGCGGGCAAGCTGTTCGCGATCAAGGCCGCGCTCAGGATCGTAGTTTATGTCTTCAGGGCATGCGGCTTTGAAGTACATACCTGAACTGTTGATAAGCCGGTTAATCTTGTTGGTGGAGCGAACGTCGGCTTCATGGTCGACCATCATCGCGAGTCGGTCGTCAAAGCAAAGCTGTCTGTACGTTGTCAGGTCGGCTAGCTGACGGCCGTAGGCATCGGCCATCGCTGATAGGTGCATCTTCTTGAGTTTGTCCATTGTTTGTTCGGGGCTCATGCTATTCCTCCGTCTTGTTGTCGTTTGCGTTGCTGTCTATACCGTAGTAGCCTTCTGCCCGAAGGATGGCGTAGTCCTCCTTGGCGTCGCGCTGCTCGTCGCGGTCGGACATGTTGGCTAAGATCACTTTCACAGTCTTCAGGCTCGGAGTGCGCGTGATCCCGCACGCGCGCTCGCACGCCTCCTCTACAGCACGCCCACCATGATTGAAAGCTAAGTTGAGCAGCTTGGCACAGGAGCGGTATCCCTCCTCTTCGGCCCGGCCTGCCGACAGTATGGAGTCGACTACTTTTCGACCCCACGGGCCTATCTCATCGAATGCACGCTGTCGAAAGCGCTCTCCTGATTGATGGAGAAGCTCGGTGTGCCACTTGGGCTGGTGCGATTCTTGTTTCACATCGTCGTTGCGCTTGTGTGAGCGCGGATGTGTCGCGATGCGCTCACCATCGCAAAACACCTCAACTGTTAAGCGGCCAACGCGCACGTCAACGCGCTGACCTGCAAAGGTGTAGGGCACTGTGTAGGTAGAGGTATCGACTGTGATGCGGTATTCTGGGCTTACGGTGCGCTTAAGCCAACGTCCAGGCTCAAAGTCAGTTGCGGGCAGTGGCGAGAGCATAGGCTTTTCTTTAGCAAGAAACACCTCTGTCCGACTACCGTCGGCACGTTTCTTAAATGGGCGGGAATTGAGATCGGCAAGCTTTGACGCTACCGCCTCTTCGAGCTCATCCATTGAGAAGAAACGCTGATTGCGCAACATAAGCGCTATTCGCTCGCCGATCTTACCTACATTGCCTTCTACACTGGGCTTGTGCTTTGGCTTATGAACGCCTGTCGGGATGATCGCTAAACCGTAGTGCTCACCGAACTCGCGGTAGGTGCGATTGATAACGATTTCGTCTTGGGTATGCACATCAACACCAGTACGTAAGTTGTCGGGAACTACAATGCGTGGCGAGCCACCGAAGAAGTGCAGAGCTTCTACGTTGCAGTCGATCCAGTCATCCATAGCCATAGATTCAGCCGGCTTTACAAACGTGTACTGGGAATATGGCAGTGTCGCAACGAACAAGTAGACCGTATGCACCTCACCTGTGTACATATCAATCCACTCCATCACGCTCCCAGCCCAATCAACCTCCATGCGGTCACCCGGTACATGAGGCACACGCAGTGATAAATCGGATGCGCTTTGCCATTCGCGGTGTTTCTGGACGAAAAACGAATACATGTAAGGCGCTTTGCCAGCCGCCACGCAATCAGTGGCGTATTCCTCCCATGCAATTGCAAGTGTGAGTCCCTTGTGCTTGTCAAGTTGTTCTTGAATAGAGGCGTGGTCGGGTTGGGCATAGTTAGCATCAGGCTTTCGCCCACGTCGCTCAGAGAGTACACCGCGCAGTTCTTTCTCGCTCATGCCCTCTGCCGTCGGACTATCAAGTCCTAAGAGACGTACCTTGCGCTGCACGTTGCAGACCGTCCCGATCGAGCAGGCAGCTGCCGAGGCTATCTCGCGCTGTGAATAGCCACCGGCAAGTGTAAGCCGCACGATCTCTTTGTACGAAACTTTCGGTTCCATAGAACCTCCCATCTAATAAAAAACCCTGCATGGTCGTCTTTGCCATGCAGGGCGATTATGGGAGTGTTCAACAATTAGCGCTCGCGTGCTCAGGAATGAGCGTCATGCTGCTCAGTATATTGCGGAACAGCGCTCAGGAATTGGCGTAGGAATCA